>WTHD01000285.1 GCA_011523265.1 Candidatus Binatota bacterium | reverse complement strand
TCCGTCATTCCTGCAAAAGAACGTCACCCCGGCCCAAGAGCCGGGGCAGGAATCCAGGTCCCCAGCCTCCCGACCTCTGGATGCCGGATCACGTCCGGCATGACGCAAGCGTACTGGTGAGGCGGCATCCGCCTGCGGCGCAAAAAAGACAGGTTCGGGCCGCTGTCAATCTGCGGGTTTATTGCGGCAGGGGCGCAAAATGCATGCTCATCACCAGCCAAGCGCCATCGGTCTGCACATAGGTCAGCATATACTGGCCGGGCGTGATATCGACCGGCTCACCCTTGAGTTTTCGGGTGAGCTGGTAGTGGCCCCACGCCACCCCGGTTGCCCCGGTCAGGCGGTATTGCGGATGGACGATTTCGAGCGTGGCGTGCTCCTGTTCATCAAAGTAGTCCTGAACCGCCTGTCGAAAAGCCTCCTTGCCCTCGATGGGAAACGGCGAGTACAGCCCATACAGGACGATCTTGTCGTGGACAGCCGCAACCGCCGCGTTCAGGTCTCCAGTATTGAGGGCTTCAATCTCGGTGCTGAAAGCGGTGATGAGGGCCTCGCGTTCCGATTGCCCGAGGGCCGGAGACAGTCCACCCAGCACCAGGCTCAAGACACCGATCAGGGAGATGCGTAGCAGCGTCATTCTCAGTTTCCCTTAGCGTCCTCTCATCACGTTCGCGTTTCTGTGTCGGCTCCAGTCTGTCCTCATTACAGCGGTGAGAAGTCCAGGGCAACGACCAGCCATTTGTTCTCCTCCTTGGCATAGGTGAAGGTGTAGCGTCCGTGCAGTATGCGCCGCGGTCCAACCCGCGGTTGCTCGCGCACGGTATAATGCCCCCAGGCCAGCCCGCTCGTTTCAATCACCAGGAATTTCGCGTTGACCGAAAGCCATTTGACGTAATCGTGGTTCGTAAAATACTCCTGCACGAGTTGCTGAATGGCCGCTTTGCCCTCGACCGCAAAGGGAGACAAGGGGCCGAACAAGACGACATGCTCGTGGGCCGTGGCCGTGAACGCCGTGGGGTCCTGTCCGTTGAACAATCGGATATCCGCCTCAAATGCCTGTTGGATGTCGGCCAGATCATCCGCCCGCACAGACTCCCCCCCAATGCCGGACAGCAGGCTGATGCCCAACAGACCGATGCCTATGACCAGACGACGACGTATCCCACGCATATAACCTCTCCAGCTCTCCGCTTCGGTGCGCTCCTTCTGGATTGACCTCAAAGAGTAAACGTGTACAACAGCTTGGAATCGGTGCAGAACATGTTTACTCTTTCAATCCGTGGACAGGAATACTATCCCAGGTCCCGGCAAGAGATCAAATCGCGAGTCGGGCAAGAACCGGGAAGAAGGTTAGGAAATTCGTTCGATCAATGGTAGAAACGTGTGCTCTGAGCGATAATGAGACAGATGTCGGAGCCGTCTGACCCGCTCCGGCGAAGGAGGGAGTGTATGCAGGGTCTCGAAGATGTCAAAGTGCTGGAACTCGGCCATCTTGCTCCGGCAGCCTACGCCACAAAACTCATGGCTGACCTTGGCGCGAATGTCGTCAAAGCCGAAGAACCGGGCGGCGACCAGTCCCGGTGGCGCGGGCCTTTTCCGGGTGGCAAGGCAGACCCCGAGCAGAGCGGCCTCTTCTTATCCCTCAATACCAATAAGCGCAGCGTCACGCTTGACGTGGCGCAGGAGCAAGACCGCCTGGCTCAACTCGTGCAGTGGGCCGACATCCTGGTCCATGATTATGCGCCGCCACGTATGGCGGAGCTGAGCATTGATTATCCGGCCTTTCGAGCACTCAACCCACGCCTGGTGATGTGTTCGATTACGCCCTTTGGTCTGACCGGCCCGTATAAAGACTACAAGGCCTACGACATCACCGTCGCCAACGCCGGCGGCTGGGCCTGGTTGAGCCCTGGGGCGTCGGACTATCCGGACCTGCCGCCCCTCAAGGCGTATGGCCAGCAGACGGGATTCCAGGGCGGGCTGGCCGCCACGGTCGCAACGCTTGGCGCCTATTATCGGGCGCTGGAAACCGGGCGTGGAGAACATATCGATCTCAGCACTCAGGCCTATGTGTCCTCTTTTATGGAACAGAGCTTCGTCCATTATACGTATAGCGAGCGGGTCGCCTCGCGCCTGGGCAAACGGCTGTTGTACCCCTGGGGTATTTATGCATGTCAGGACGGCCTGATCTTTCTGGTCGTTGCGGAAGAAGACCAGTGGGAACGCCTGGTTGACCTGATGGGGAATCCCGAGTGGGGGAGCTGGGAGATCTTCCAGGGCGGGATAGAGCGGGCCAAGAACCAGGACGTGCTCAAGATGTATCTGGATGAGTGGTTCCAGCAGCAGAAGGTGCACGAGCTGTTTCGGACGGGCCAGGAGCGGAGGATCTGTTTCGCTCCGGTGCAGACCATGGCCCAGCTCGCCGAAGACGAGCATCTCCGCGCGCGCGGGTTTTTCGTGGATGTGGAACATCCCAAGGCGGGCAAGCTGACCCAGCTCGGCGCACCCTACCGACTGCGCGAGCCGTGGTGGCAGGTGCGCCGTCCCGCCCCACAACTGGGAGAGTATACTGCCGAAGTCTTCGCCGAACTGCCAAGCCCGTCACGTCCCTCCAACCCCCAATCCCCAACCTCCGACTCCCGCCTGCCCCTGGCAGGCGTGCGGGTGACGGATTTTACCTGGGTCTGGGCCGGGCCGTTTGGCACCATGCATCTGGCCCACCTGGGGGCCGAGGTGATTAAGATCGAATCCAACGCCCGGGTGGATATTACCCGTCGGCTGCCGATCTATCCGAAGGGTATGGAAGCCGGGGTGAACCGCTCCGGTATTTTCAACGAGTGGAGCATGGGCAAGAAAAGTCTGCTGCTCAACGTCGCCAAACCAAAGGGGATGGAGATTATCAAGGAACTCATCAGGCAGAGCGATGTGGTGGTGGATAATTTTGCGACCGGCGTAATGGACAACCTGGGGCTCAGTTATGACGAGCTCAAGCAGATCAAGCCGGATATCATTGTGGCTTCGATCTCGGGCTTCGGCCATTCCGGCCCGCGGAAAAAATACATGGGCTATGGCCCGGCCATGGCTCCGGTCAGCGGTTTATCTTCCCTGAGCGGCTATCAGGGCGGCTCGCCGCAAGAGGTCGGGATTTCGTACGGCGACCCGAACAGCGGCATTCACGCCGCCGCGGCAGTCTGCGCCGCGCTGGTCGCCCGGAAACGCACCGGCCAGGGCCAGTATATTGATGTGTCGCTGTTTGACGCGGTGGCGGCCCTGGTGTCCGAGGGCTGGATGGACTACGTCATGAACGGCACCCAGCCCCAACGCGACGGCAACCACGACCCCGTCATGGCCCCGCACAACTGTTTTCGTTGCGCGGGCGAAGACGCCTGGGTCTCGATCGCGTGTGGCTCGGACGAAGAATGGCAGGCCCTGTGTCGGGCCATGGGCGAGCCCCAACTGGCGAGTGACGCGCGCTTTGATACCGCCGCCGCCCGGAAAGCGAACGAAGACGAGCTGGAAAAACTGCTGACCGCGTGGACCGCCCAGCGCGACCGCTGGGCAGTCGCGCAGCTGCTCCAGGAGGCCGGTGTGGCCGCCTTTCCGGCGCTGAGCGCGTCCGACCTGGCGGAGGACGAGCAGTTGGAAGCACGCGGGGCGTTTGCGCGCCTGCCGCATCCGGAAGTCGGCTCCCGGCTGCATATGGGCATCCCCTGGTTACTGGCCGAATCGCCCAACGGCGTTCGCGCGCCCGCGCCGCTGCTCGGCCAGCATACGGACGAGATCATGCGGGACGTGCTGGGCTATGGGCCGGAAGAGATTGCGCGGCTCAAAGAAGAGAAGGTGCTGGATTAGGAGCCATCCCAGGGCTCCGAGAATGCTCACCCAGGGTGCCGCTCCCATAGACGGGACGACACCGGGCGAACGCTCCCGGGCCTGGGGGCACCTGCACGCGGTCTGCTCAGGCAAAGGAGGATTGCGATGTCCCCATCCGAACTCTTTCACGCCGACCATCTGAAAAGCGCGGTCATCCCGGGCTCGGTTCCGCTGGAAACGATTCCTTCTGATTTCGAGACCTTTGAGATCCTGGGCGTCGATCATCTGGACCTGACGGTTACGGATCTGAGCCGTTCGCTGCCCTTTTATGAAAGAATTCTGGGCGCGCTCGGATTTCGCAGGCTCGTCCATCCGCACTACAACGGCTTCCACAACGCCCATCTGATTATCGGCATCAAGGAAGCCGCGGCCGAAGAAAAAGCGCTCGGCCATAACCGCTTTCGCGCCGGCCTGCACCATCTGGCCCTCAAGGTCAGGCGGAAGGCCGATGTGGACCGCTTTCACGATTTTCTGCTGGCCGAGGGCATCACCGTCCTCGATCCGCCGGCGGACTATCCCGAGTACGGCCCGCATTATTACGCCGTGTTCTTTGCCGACCCGGACGGCATCAAATTGGAGCTGGTGCACTATCCCGTGCCGTGGAGTTATTGGCGGGACACGCAAATGGAAGGCGGCGAATAGGCCCGTCAAGAGGACCGCCATGACCAAGGTGAGTATTTCGTTTGCCGGTGCGGCCGGGCTGGCCGGCTGGCCGGATTTTCCCCTGGCGCTCGTCCGGCAACTGCAAGACGCATTTCCGCAGGCCCGCATCAATCTGATTCAGGACCCGGACCGGCGGCTGGCCGAACTGACCGATACCGAGGTGCTGTGTGCCGTCCGATTCAGCAAAAAGGACCTGGCGACCGCCACCCAACTCAAATGGCTCCACCTCACCTCGGCCGGAGCCACGCACGTTTTGTTTCCAGAGCTGGTCGAGAGCGAGGTCATTGTCACCAACTCGCGCGGCCTGTACGGCGTTCCGATTGCCGAGCACGTGCTGGGCATGATGCTCATGTTTGCGCGCCGCCTGCACGATGCGTATCGCCTCCAGGGGGAGGGCAAGTGGGCACGTCAGGAAATGCTCAGTCGGTTTTCCCTGATCGCCGAGCTCCACGGTCGGACCGTCGGCATTATCGGGCTGGGCAGTATTGGCCTGGCCGTGGCCGAACGCTGTCGGGCCTTCGGCATGCGGGTGGTCGCCAACAAACGCCGGGGGGGCGACAAGCCGGCCTGTGTGGATGAATTGCTCGGGCCAAACGAGCTGCCCCAACTCCTGGCCCAGTCGGACTATGTGGTGGTGGCCGCCCCGCTGACGCCGGAGACCAGGGGTCTGATCGGAGAGCCCGAGCTGCGGTTGATGAAGCCGGGGGCTTTTATTCTGAACGTCGGACGCGGGGCGATTATTCAGGAAGCGGCCCTCATTCAAGCCCTCAAGGAAGACCGTCTCGGCGGTGCCGGGCTGGACGTCACCGACCCCGAGCCACCGGAGGCGGACAGCGAGTTATTTCACCTGCCGAACGTCATTCTCACGCCGCACTATTCCGGCATCCGCTCTCACTATTGGGAACATGCCGTGGCCCTGTTCCAACCGATTCTGGGCCAGTATCTGCGCGGCGAGCCCATGGATAATGTCGTGGACAAACGCGGGGGGTATTAGGGG
>WTHD01000101.1 GCA_011523265.1 Candidatus Binatota bacterium | reverse complement strand
AACTATCTTGGCGGCTGCTTTGGTCGGTGTTGTTTTCTTGGCTGCCGTTTTGCCTTTTCTCGCACCTGCTTCTTTCCTGGCAGAGGCTCCGACCGATTTTTTCGCTGGTTTTTTTGCAGATTTCGCCGCCGTCGTACTTTTCGTCTTTTTCTTGGCAGGCTTTTCAGACGGGCGGCTCTTCATGGTGGCGTTCCTCTCGGCTGTCGGCCTAGAGTGCCATTTTCCTTAGGAAAATTCAATCCCCTCCCTGCCCAGAGCCCTGTACTGGAGCGGTTTTTCTCGACCAGAATGAATGATGCACGGGTCATTCCGGTCGATGGGAGGGTGATGCTCTGACGTAGGTGCCGCTTTTTCCACCGCTTTTGTGTTTGAGGCTGATGTCTAAGATGGCCATGTCCTTTTCCACGGCCTTACACATGTCATAGATGGTTAGTGCAGTAACGGAAACCGCAGTCAGAGCTTCCATTTCCACCCCGGTTTGTCCGTTGACTTTGACCCGCGCCTCAATATCAATGCGGCCGCTTGCTTCGTCCGGCGTACATTCAACACGCACTGAGGAGATGAGCAGCGGGTGACACAGGGGGATGAGTTCCGGCGTTTTCTTGGCCGCCATGATACCGGCGACGCGCGCGACGGCGAGCGTATCGCCTTTGGGTATCTGACCGGTGGTAATGAGGCGCAGCGTCTCCGGGCGCATCTGGATAGTCCCGGTCGCGACGGCCTCCCGCTCAGTCGCCGATTTTGCGCCCACATCAACCATCCCAGCTTGACCCTGGGCGTCCGTATGACTCAGTTTTCTCATGCCGGTGCCTACACGAATCGAAGCATCTGGTCTGCCCGGAGCAGTTTGGCCTGAATCGGAATCTCGTGCGGGCAGGCGCTTTCGCACGGGGCGCGACAGTCAACACACTGGGAGGCGTTCCGGGCGAGTGGAAGCTTGGCATATTCTTCCATGCCCACCCGCTGCTGGCCGTAGTTTTCATAATACATGGCGTAGCGCAGGATATCATCGACCGGCACGTCGGATGGACAGGAGGACAAGCACTCGCCACAGCCCGGCGGACAATAGTCGTTCGCAACGAGCCGGTCGTATTTTTCGAGCAGCGCCAGGTCGGCCTGCTGAAACGGCTGTCCCGAGGCGTGCAGGTATTCGTCGATGTGGTGGAATGAACCGATCGTGACCACGAGCCCACTCACGTCAGGATTGGAGAGCACCCACTTAAAGGCGGCCTGAGCAAACGATTCCCGTTCGGTTGGGCTAAAGTCCGACAAGGCGCTATGGCGCGCTCCTTTGAGGGTCTTCATGGCTACCACGCCGACCCCCTTCCGCTTGGCGTCGTGAAAAATATTCGTCAGCTCAGGCCAGTTGCGGAAGTTATAGGCGACCATGATGACATCGAAGCGGTCGCTATCTACAGCGTGGCGCATAACTTCTTCGAGCCGCGGGGTATGGGACGAGACTCCAAGAAAACGGAGCTTCCCCTGCTCTTTGAGGCGGTCAAAGGCTTCGTGGATATTCGGATTCATGAGCCGTTCAATAGAATTGCAGGCATGAATATGGGCTAGATCAAGATAGTCCGTTCCGATTCTTTGCAGACTGGATTCAACCGCGGCAATGACATCTTTGACCGGAGTGGTATCGCTCAGATGACCCCGCGGCGTGCAAAACTTGGAAACGATAAAGAGCTTATCGCGCTGATAGCCCTGAATGCCTTGGCCGAGGGTTCTTTCCGACCCGGCCCGTGAATAGTCCGGGGACGTATCAAAATAATTGATACCCCGATCAATAGCCCGCCGCACGACATCCGCATTGTCGAGCCCGGAGCAGCCGAACGAGATATCAGATATCTGCATTCCGGTGCGACCCAATGGCCGATAGCTACGCACGCGAGCTTCCTGCCAGTCCGGGCTTTTTTCATCTGCTTCGGTTTCAGGCCGGCTCAACAGAAACAGTTGGGTTTTATACTCACAGCCGGCTGCCAGAGCCGCGCCGCCGCCGACCGCACCCAGCGCGGCATTTCTCAGAAACGTGCGCCGACTCGTCGGCGTTCTACCCTGCTCATCTTGCTGGGAAGAGGGGTGAGCCTTTGACTGTTGCTTACGCATGGCGGGCGGCCTCCTTTTTTCGTGTCGTCATAACAGGTGTCAACGGATCACCTGGACCCAGACACAAGTGCGCCCGGATTCAGGTCAGCATGACTCGATGAATCGTTCCTTCTCTCGTCTGAGTATCAAACAGCGCATACGCTCCCCGCCGGTCTTGGTCTCGTAGCTGTGAACACGAGCCCGGATTGATGACGATCACGGCGCCAGCTTGATGTACCAGCGGTACATGGGTGTGCCCGAAGCAGACCATATCATAGGGCAGGGAGGCGAACTCGTCCAATCGCTTGCTGCCCGGATAAATATATTCATCATAGGGTTCCCACGGACTGGCGTGGACCATGAGAATCCGCAGGCCATCGCACTCAAACTCCTGGCTGAGCGGGGCGTCAGACAGAAAGGCGAGCGACGCTGCCGGGAAGGTCTCCTGACATTTTTTCAGGTACGCAGGATTCCGGCCACCAAAAAGAACGACCTCATGATTGCCCTGAATGCAGTGCACGTCTGCCTCTTGCAGCAGAGAGATCGTGTCCGGGCAGAAACGGTATTCACTCACCGCGTCTCCGGGACACAACAACAAATCAGTGGCGGGCATGTCGTTGAGCACGCGCCGGAGGGCCTGCGCGTCGGCGTGGATATCAGAGACGATTCCAATTTTCATATTGCAGTCTGTTGGGTCGTTGAGTCAATGTGTATGGTTTGCTCGGCGCTCATGCAAGAGGGACGATACCGCGCCGCCTGTTATGCGACGCTTTGCTCCTCTATATACTCGCCAGCCAGCAGCAGTCCGTCGAGTGTTACGTCCAGGCCGCACGCCCGCGCCAGGACCGTCAGCAGCAGGTCGCTGACGACCCGTTCTTCTCCCTGCCGATCTCGTGCGCCTTTGGTCAACGTGCACGAATAGACACGGGTTTCCGCTGCGGTACTGATACCGATGTGCGCGCGGTGTGCTCCCTTTTTGAGTCGGTCCGTTGCTAGCACGGCCGTACAAGCGACACCAACCAACGGTCCCGCCGCAGCGTGTAGGACAACCGCCCGTTTATAGGCCGCCCGTGCCAGGGCGGCCGCGGTTTCCACGCTCACGGCCTGGTGTGGGCTGGCTCCCAGAAATTCGGTAAGCGCCGCTTCACTATAGGGAACGACCACTTCAAGCACAGTCCGTGAGGCACCCGGAACAGCCAGCAAATCCGCGACTGCCTGGGTTCCACCACCCGTCACCACAAGCATGGCCCTGAGAGAGCTGGCATGAATCTGGGCGATGCTTGTGGTGTGGACAGATGCCATGCCTAGGCTTCTATGATGGCCCGCGCCTCGTCCGGCGTCGCTACCTCGTGTCCCATAGCGGTAATGGTTGCCACGGCGCGCTCGACGAGCTGCGGGTTTGTGGGCTGCCCCTCCTGCGCATAATGGTGGTCTTCCAGGCCCAGCCGGACATGGCCGCCCAGGCTGATGATCTGAGGGATGAACGGGAGATTATCTCCGCCGAGCGTAGCCGCAAACCAATTACAGCGCACGTCCTGTAGCATCTCCAAATAGGCTTCCAGGCTCTTGAGCGACGGGGGCAAGCCAAACGGCAGCTCCGGTCCGCCAAAATAGAATTTGAGTAAGAGCGGTTCGGTCAGCAGACCCTGGTCAAGAAAGACCAGTACCGCCCGCAGAAAGCTGGGGTCAAAAATCTGAAGGGTCGGTCTCACCCCGCACGCCCGCGACTGTTCCAGAAAATACCGATTGGCATCATACGAATTCTGATAGATGAAATTCCCGCCCGAGAGCGTTTTTGTGCTCGCATCATACGAAACCAGGTTGACCGAGCCCGGGTCGGCCCAGCCCAGGTCCGGTTTGGTGGCCGGGTCTTTGGCGAGTTCCAGAAAATGAGCAAACCGTGCAACCGGGTCGGCGCCAAACGGAAACGTAGGCCAGAGAATGGGATTGCACTGTTCGCGCGTTCGCCGGAATACCTCGCTATAATACCCAACGTCCTGCACCCATTCGCCCGTGTCCGGCTCCCTGACATGAAAATGTACCGCCGCTGCCCCGGCCTGACAGGTCGCGATGGCATCGCTGGCGATGTCTTCCGGACTGTAGGCAATATGGGGGTTGCGGGCCTTATCGGAATTGCCGTTGATGGCTGCCTCAATCATGATTTTGGCCATACTTCCTCCTTTTGATCGTCTGATTTACCCTCGATGGTCCGAGAGTCGCACCCGCACCCCACGATCATCCAGGAAACGCTTGCACTCCTGAATGGAGTGTTCCTGGTAATGGAAGATCGAAGCGGCCAACGCGGCGTCGGCTTTGCCGGCGGTGAGACCCTCGTAAATGTGTTGTAAATTTCCAACCCCGCCCGAAGCAATGACCGGAATCGTAACCGCTTCCGCTATCGCGCAGGTGAGTTCAATATCATAGCCGGCCTTGGTCCCGTCCCGGTCCATACTGGTCAGCAGGAGTTCGCCCGAGCCATAGGCCTCCATCCGTTGTGCCCATTCGATGGCGTCAATACCGGTCGGAGTGCGGCCGCCGTGAATAAAGACCTCCCAACCGGACGGCTCGGAGGCCGCCCTCCGCTTGGCATCAATCGCCACCACGATGCACTGGCTCCCAAAGCGTTCGGCCGCTTCTTTGACAAACTCAGGCCGGTTGACCGCTGCGGTGTTGATGGAGACTTTATCCGCGCCAGCATTAAGCAGATCACGAATATCCTGGTTCTCCCGCACCCCGCCGCCAACGGTCAGCGGCATGAAAACGGTTTCCGCCGTTTTGCGGACAACATCGAGAATAATCCGCCGCCGTTCGTGCGAGGCCGTAATATCGAGAAACGTCAACTCGTCCGCACCTTCTGCGTCGTAGCGCTGCGCGACGGCAACCGGGTCTCCGGCATCGCGCAGATCGACAAAATTCACCCCTTTCACCACGCGGCCTTCTTTCACATCCAGGCACGGAATAATGCGTTTGCTCAGCATGCGCGCAGTGTCAGGCGTTTCCGAAAACCTGTCAAGAGAGGTGCAGCGCTCAACCGGTTCGACCCTGGACCGATGGGACGGAGGAGACCGGGGAAGCAGTGAGGCCGGGCTGCGCTGACGCGGCTGGTGCTGCGGTGTGGGTCGGCGCTTCGTCGGCAGTGCTGTCTTCGGCCCAGATGATATTCCGATAGTCGAGCCGCTGCGAACCGATGATGTTGAATTTAATCGCATGAAAATAGGGCGACAAGTCGAAATCGCGCGGGGTAATCAGGGTGGGGTGTCGCCGGCGAAAGACGGGTCGTCCACGCGTGTCCTGTTCCTTGGCAAAGAAACGGCGGTAAAAGGGTGGATGCGTTGCCTGAGCGTCGGGAGTGGACTCGACGTGTGGCAGAATGGGAAAGCGGGCTTTGCCAAAGGCCGAGGCAATCATGCTGGAACAGATAACCTGGGTTGGCAGCCCACTCCCAAAATAG
>WTHD01000052.1 GCA_011523265.1 Candidatus Binatota bacterium | reverse complement strand
GGGGATGCTATTAAAAGGGGATGCTATGGAACGGAAAGTCATTGCATACACCGTCAGAGACCAGATCGCCACGATCACCCTCAACCGTCCTCAGCGCAGAAACTCGTGGACGGGCAGAATGCATGTTGAGTATCGCTGGTCTATTGAGCAAGCCGAGAACGACCCGGAGGTGCGGGCCATTCTCGTGACCGGAGCGGATCGGGATTTTTGCGTTGGTGCAGATTCGCGGGCGCTTGAGGGACATGTTGAAAAAGGTGGCTACGACCCAGGCACGCCAGACACCATGCCGACTCCTGGTTATGGCATCCGGCCCGAGTTTGACGCGGATTTTGCGTATCAATTCGGCCTGACCAAACCGGTGATTGCGGCTATTAACGGCGCGGTCGCTGGTGCTGGCCTGGCTGTCGCCTGCTACGCCGATATCCGTTTTGCTGCAGAAGGCGCGAAATTCACAACTGCTCACGGAGCCTTGAACCTGCCGGCCGAGTTTGGTCTGTCCTGGCTGCTTCCGCGCCTGATGGGCGTCACACGGGCAAATGATATTCTGCTCACGAGCCGTATTTTTCTGGCAGAAGAAGCCTATGAACTCGGGCTGGTCAATAAAGTCCTGCCGTTCGACGAACTCCTGCCCTATACGTACGACTACATCCGCAAGATGATAGCCCGTGTTTCCCCTGGGTCGTTGCGGGTAACCAAAAACCAGATCTATGCCGACTTGCACGGCGACGCGGCCTCGGCGGTCCAGCGTTCGCGCAGCCTGATTGACCGCATGATGACCGAGTCAGACTTCCGGGAAGGTGTCGCCGCCTTCACCGAAAAGCGTCCGCCACGTTGGTCAGGAAAGTGAGAGCCTACAATCCCAGCCCTGACACCGCAAAGAGTAAACGTGTCCTCCAATAGACATGAGATGCTGGACACGTTTACTCTTCCAACCCCAGCCGCGACATATCGAGTGAAATCCAGACAATCCAGGCGGTCAGGGCCAGCGCTACCCCGGTAAAAACTTGAATACGCCTGATCAGACCAGGCAGCTTATCAGGCGGAAAGGCTTCCCCGCGCACCTCCGTACGGACCAGGCGATGACCCATGCCCAGGGAAACCGCAGCGCTCACGTTAATCAGAATAAAGACAATGAGGAGTTTGAGGCTTAGCAGGCTACCGAAGTCTGATAAATATCCCTCTGGAGTAAAGAATGCTAAGCCAGGCTTGGCTTTGAATGCCGTAAGATTCCACGCGCCGGTCATCAGCACGACTCCGAGCGAGCCGATACTGAGCGGATTGTAGTATTTCAGACCCTTGGCCAAGTAGGTTTGTTTTGCTGCTGGGTCGTCAATCTGAGCGGCTGGTGGAAGCAATGTGACGAGGAGGGTGACGCCGCTGCCAAAGAAGACGGCTAAGCTGAGAACATGCGTCCATAAGAGAATGAAGTCACTCATCAGGCGGACGTTAAACCAGAGGGCACTAGAAATGTAAATGGCCACCCGATAAGGATGTTTGACACTCAAAACTGGGGCCGATATCCTGACCGAAGTTGATGTTTTCTCTTTATTTTATGTTCCTTTAGGAGAGATGAGGAAGGACGAATGGCCGAAAACGTCTTACTGCGCCATGAAGATGTCCCCGATATTCACAAGCTTGATGTCTACCTGGCCCACGATGGCTATGTCGCAGCACGCAAGGCGCTGACGACGCTCAAGCCTGAGGAAGTCACTGCCCAGGTAAAAGAATCGAACCTGCGAGGGCGAGGCGGGGCGGGTTTTCCGGCAGGCGTCAAATGGGGGTTCCTGCCCAAGGACTCGGATAAGCCCGTCTATCTGTGCTGTAATGCCGACGAGAGTGAGCCCGGAACGTTCAAAGATCGGGCGATCATCGAGAAGAACACCCATATCTTGCTGGAAGGCATTCTCATCACCTGCTACGCCATCAACGCCCATACGGCCTATATCTATATTAGGGGTGAATTCGCCTACGGCGCAAAATGTCTGGAACAGGCTTTGGCCGAGGCGTATGACCAGGGCCTGTTTGGCAAAGATATTTTCGGAACCGGCTTTGATCTTGAGGTCTACGTCCACCGGGGAGCCGGAGCTTATATCTGTGGGGAAGAGACCGGTCTGATTGAGTCGCTTGAGGGCAAGCGCGCCTATCCTCGCATTAAACCGCCGTTCCCTGCCGTGTACGGCTTATTTGGCTGCCCAACCATTGTGAATAACGTGGAAACGCTTGCCTGTGTGCCGTCTATCATCAAAAACGGCCCGGACTGGTTTCGGTCCATTGGGCCGGAAAGCGGGCCGGGTCCCAAAATATATGGAGTCAGCGGGCATGTTGAGAAGCCCGGTATGTTCGAGCTGCCCATGGGTATGCCGCTGCGTGAGGTGATCTACGACTATGCAGGTGGCATCAAGGATGGCAAGCAACTCAAGGCCGTCATGCCGGCCGGGTCGTCGTTCCCCGTTCTGACGCCGGATGAGATTGACGTCCATATGGATTTTGACTCCATGCGCGCCATTGGTGCCTTTCTGGGTACCGCCGGTATTATCGTGATGGACGAAGACACCTGTATGGTTCGCGCCTTGGAGATCATTGATCGCTTCTATCACCATGAGTCCTGCGGCCAGTGCTCGCCGTGTCGGGAGGGAACCGGCTGGTTGCACAAGCTCCTGGTTCGACTCGAAGAGGGCAACGGCAAAGTCGAGGATATCGATCTGATAGATCGGATTTGTACCAATATGATGGGCAATACGGTGTGTGTCTTAGCTGACGCGGCTGCCATGCCAACCCAGAGTTATCTGACGAAGTTCCGCGACGAGTTCGTTGCCCATGTGACGGAAGGCGGCTGCCGGCTGAAGAAAGCAGCGGCCCAGCCTGAAGCCGCCTAAGTCTACCCCAGAGGTTTTCATGCCAACACTTGAAATCGATGGCCAAGAAGTGACGGTCGAAGATGGCCTCAACGTCATCCAAGCCGCCGAACAGGTCGGTATTGAAGTGCCGCACTACTGTTACCATCCCGGACTCAGCATATCGGGCAACTGCCGCATGTGCCTGGTCGAGATCGAAAACATCCCCAAACTCCAGATCGGTTGTAATACGCGTGTTGCCGATGGGATGGTGGTAAAAACCACCAGTGAAAGAGCGAAACACGCCCAGGCCGCGGTACTCGAATTTCTTCTCATTAACCACCCGATCGATTGCCCCATCTGCGACCAGGCTGGTGAGTGCAAGCTCCAAGACTATTACATGCTGTACGGTGCCTATAAGAGCGAGATGCCGCTTGAAGCCAAGGTGCATAAGGGGAAAGTGGTTGATCTGGGACCCGAAGTCGTGCTCGACGAAGAGCGCTGCATTCTGTGCGCCCGCTGTACCCGCTTCTGCGATGAAATAACCCGGACCGGCGAGTTAGGTATTTTTGAGCGTGGAGATCACTCCCGCATCAGTCTCTTTCCGGGCAAGAAGCTCGACAATCCCTATTCCGGCAATGTTGTTGACGTGTGTCCGGTAGGGGCGCTGACGAGTAAGGATTTCCGCTTCAAGTCCCGGGTCTGGTATCTTGAAAAAACGCCCTCGACCTGCACCCGCTGCGCCACCGGCTGTAACATCGATATCTACCATCGGCAGGGCGAGATCTTTCGGTTTCGGCCGCGCCAGAATTCCGACGTCAACGCGTATTGGATGTGTGATGAAGGGCGGCGCTGGTATAAGTCCTTCCAGCAGGACAGCCGGATTCCCACTCCTTTAGTGCGAAGTGAATCGTCTTTTACGGTCGCCTCGTGGGACGAGGCTGGCAAAAAGGTCGCGCAAGCCGTCCGTTCGACCCAAGACGAGCATGGTGCGGATGCGGTCGCGGCGATTATCGGAGCCAAGGCCACCAACGAAGAGGCCTTTCTGCTCTCCCGTCTCCTCAGGGAGCAAATCGGCTCCATACACACGGCTGGCCTGTCATGGTCTCCGGTCGATGCGTTTCACGATGACTTCCTGATCCACGCCGACAAAAACCCGAATACGCAAGGACTGAAGAGTCTGGGTCTGCTGAACGGCGGAGATGAGGCTGCGGCGACTCTCGCTGCGGCAGAGCAGGGGCAGGTGAAAATTCTCTTTATTCTTGGCGCAGACCTCGTCACGGCATTCGGCCAAGAACGTATTGATAGCGCCCTGGGCGAAACCACCGTCATCGTACTCGACACGGATTATAATGGCACGACAGAGTACGCCGACATTGTTCTGCCGGTCGCGGCGGCCGTGGAGACGGACGGGACGTGTACGAATCAGGCCGGGCGGGTCCAGCGGCTCTCTCAGGCCTTCCCGCCACCGGGAGAAGCGAAAGCCGGTTGGGAAGCGCTGGCCTTGCTGAGTACGCAGTTGGACGGCCCGGACTCTGTTTCGATTACCGACGTCTTCAGCGAATTAACGCACTCGGTCCCATCCTTTTCTGGTCTGACGTATGGCAAGATTGGTCTCCAGGGAGCACCCTTGGCCGGAGCCGGATCAGAGACCAATAGCTGAGCCTGTGCGTATTGCCACGTGGAACGTCAATTCGATTCGGGCGCGCAAGGAGCGGGTGCTGGAATGGCTCACCCGCCAGAAACTGCCTGACATTGTCTGTCTGCAAGAAACAAAAGTTACGGACTACGCTTTCCCTCGCCGCGAATTTGAGGATGTTGGCTACTGCGTGACCGTTTGTGGACAAAAGACCTATAACGGCGTTGCTATCCTGTCTCGCTCGGAGCCGAGCCAGGTCCTGAGCCGCCTCGCTGGTGACTCCAAAGACCCCGAAGCTCGTTTCTTGTCCGTCTACGTTGCAGGTGTTCACGTCCTGTGTCTCTACGTCCCGAATGGACAGATGGTTGGAAGTGAGAAGTTCGCGTATAAGCGCACCTGGCTGAGCCGCGTCCGGCACTTTCTTGATGCTCAATGCGATGCCGGAAGGCCGCTCGCTCTGTGCGGAGATTTGAATATCGCGCCCGAAGCGCGGGATGTCCATGACCCGGAGGGATGGGAAGACAGCGTCCTGTTTCATCCGGACATGCGCCAAGCATTTTCTGCTCTGTGTGAGTGGGGCTTGGTTGATACGTTTCGCCTCCATCACGCCGAGGGAAAGCTGTATAGCTGGTGGGATTATCGTCAACTGGCCTTCCCCAAAAACAAGGGGCTACGGATTGACCATATTCTTGTCACCCAGTCGTTGGCTGAGCGGTGCACGGACGTTGCCATAGACCGCGAGGCGCGCAAAGGCAAGGGAGCTTCGGATCACGCGCCGGTTATTGCCGCATTTGGCGATGTATCAGGGTGAAGATCGGGTGGATAATCGCGCCGGGCAGAGGCCCGTTGTCTTTGGAAAGAAAACCTGACAGTGTGAAGGCGTTGGAGGAGCATATGCAGAAGCCACCAGTCGACTATATCAAACGCATTACGGCCAATTATGCCGCGCTGGGCTACAAGACGTATCAATGGGTGCATAACGAAGACACGCCGCCGTGGACCCCGCTGACCAAGCCGTTGTCGGAGTGCCGCCTGGGCCTGATTGCTTCCGGTGGCATTTATGTGACCGGCCAAGTCGCTTTTCATACC
>WTHD01000539.1 GCA_011523265.1 Candidatus Binatota bacterium | reverse complement strand
GTCAGGATGCCCGGAATATCCTCCAGCGAGGGCTCGCCTTCCCAATCGTCCGGCATCTCCTCCTCCGCCATGGCGTCCAGCTCTTCTTGTGTAAGCGGTAGCGCATTGACCCGAACCATTTCCGGCTCTTTCATGATGGTCACAGCCGTGGTGGCAAAGATGGACAAAATGAGAATATGGGCCGCCGTCGAGAAGGCGAACCAGCGCGCATTTCTGCTAAATCCTCCACCCCGATACAGCCACAAATCCTCTTGGATTTTACGCTCGACGGAAGTGCTCTCGGATGTTTTCGTATTCTCTTCGGGCGAAGCCATGGCCCTCCCCTCCTTGTAGCGATTGCGACGGACTGCTTAACCGGTCTGTCTGGCAGCAATCGCGACCTGAGCCGCTCCGGCTCGTTGGGCAATGGAGAGAATTTTAACCGCCTCTCCTAAAATGACGTCCTTATCCCCTTCGAGCACGACCGGTACGTCCGGCTTGGCGGTGACTTGCTGCCGAATGGCGACCTCAAGATCGGCCATGGTCACCGGCCTGGCGTTCACAAAGATTTCCTTTTGGGGTGTTACCGTAATCACAATCTGCCGTGGCTCTGATTCGGTTTCCTGCACCTCGGGCAGGTTAATCTCGGCTCCGGATTGCACCATCGCCACACTGGTTACCATAAAGATGATCAGTAGCACCAAAAAGATGTCGCACAAGGGAACGATATTGATCTCGGCCATAATATCGGATCCACTCCCGCTCTTTTTTCGTGGACTAGTCATTCCCATGAGCTTTCCTCCCCAGGCGGACTGCTTCGAGTACGCGATCCGAACTGATCGTCATTGCTGCCTCGACCCGCTCAAGCTTGGTATGAAAATAGTTATAGAAGACCACCGCAACGATCCCGACTGCGAGACCAAGAGCCGTTGCAACCAGGGCCTCGGAAATACCACCGGCAACCACAGCAAAACCACCACTGCCCTCAACCGCCATATTTGTGAAGGATTTGATAATCCCGATGACAGTGCCGAGTAGCCCAATGAAGGGCGCACTCACCCCCACTGTTCCCAGCACCCATATGCTGCCTTTGAGCGCCTCGATTTCTTCGAAGCGGCGGTCCTCAATGATTTCGGACAAATATTCGAGCGATTCACCCTCCTGTTGAGAAAGGACATCACGAAATATCCGGCCCACTGGTTTGTCCGCCTGCTCCTCAGCGGAGGTCATAGCCCCCTGAAAATCACCCTTCTGTAAGACGCCAACCAGACCGCCGGCAATCTGCAAGGTCCCACCGATCAATCCGCGTAGGGCAACTATCCGTTCAAAAATGATGGTTATGACAACCACCGACATTATGATCAGGGGATAAGTGATATACCACCCCTGCTGGATCATATCGAGAACACTTAAACCTTCCATTCTGAACCCTCCTCTTGTGTGGGATGTCTGTCGGTTTTTCCTATATTGCGTCTCTTTCTGAAGAAGAGACGCTAGTTGGTCCATCGGCCTTCAATCCCCGACCGTTGTGTCCATCGATCGTGGCCAGGAATTCTTCAAGCCAATCAATCTCCCCGTTTAAATACGCCAATCCATGCGTAATAATCTGGGCTTGCGGGAGTGTTACACCCTGCTCGTTCCAGTATGCCTGTTGCTCGGTAACCCAGGCCAGACGCCCGCGGGTCCATTCAAGTTGGCTCTGGAGTGCCTCACGCAGGTCTGAGTCGTCAAGCAGATGGCTAAAGGCGAGGGCGGCGTTCAAGGGGTCAAAGACTTTGGTTCGCTCCTTGGTGTCGAACAGTTGACGTCGCAACTCGGCTCGTAAATAGTCGTGGCCGGCCGGCGTGATTTGGTAGACCTGCCGAGCCGGATAGTTTCCCTTTTGCTCGACTTTGGTCTTTTCCACATAACCGGCCTGTTCAAGCTGCCCGAGATTATAGTAGAGCGAGCCACCACTCAGGTTGATATACTTGGCGTACAGCCGGTGCTCGACTTCCTGCCGCAGTTCATAGCCATGAAACGGTTTCTCGGATAACAGCCCTAAAATGACGAGTTGAGCGCTGATCTTACACCCCCATAAACTAGTCTAAGCAGACTAATTAAAGGAAATGGGAGTTCAAGTCAAGAGGTTTGTCATTCTTTTTTTCGACGATGAAAAAATTTTATCTTTAATAAAAAGCCGAGCCGGACCCTTCAGGATCAATCGGCATCAATAATGCCACGCCCCTGCAACAAATTGAGAATAATATCCAAGCTGTGCTCTCGCAGGTGAATCTTGAGCTGATCGTAGAGGGTAAAATTGGCGAGGCGGAGAAAGGGACGCCCGTGAACAAAGTCAATAATATTGATACAGCCGAAGTCTTGCTCAATATTAAAAATCCTCCCCTGCGTTATCCCTGTGGCATGGGCTAAAAAAGCGTTATTCACGCCCCCGTGCGCAACAAGGAGAATGGTCTGCCAATCATCTTTGGCTAAGAGGGCCTGTAGGAGGCGCCCGGCACGGGCATAGACCTGACGGAAACTCTCTCCGCCCAGGTAGGATTCGTCCCAGTCAGAGTCTGTATTCTTAAAGAACTCCTGGATCTCCTTAAATATGTCGGTCAGGCTTTTTTGGGCTAAGACCGTATCGCTCGGGATGATCTCGCTCAGCTCCGGCGCCACTTGAATGTCCAGCTCTTTTTCTTTGGCGATGACCTGGGCGGTTTCATACGCCCGTTCAAGCGGACTGGCGTAAATCGCATCAAGCGGTACTCCCCGAAAGAGCAGGGCAACCGCCGCGGTCTGCTCTTGCCCACGCTCGGTCAGGGCTCCATTACCCAGCGCCCCCTCGTTTGCCACACGTTGATACAGGGTTTCCCCATGGCGCATCAGGTAGATGCGGCGTCCGTCCATCAGTCCTTTTTTCATGCTATTTCTTGGCAAACGGCTTGTCACGATCACGCAGGGCTTCTTTGAGTCCGCGTTCCATCATTTTTTTGACTTCATTTTTGACCGTCACAGTCTGATGGGCAATCACGTCAAATTCGGTTGCCGACTGTTCAGCCGCATACAGGCCCATAGCCTCAAAAAAGCGATTGGTCGCCGCCTTATGGAGCGTCAACAGGTCAACCGGCACTGCGGCGACGCGGCGGGCGTAACGCAGCACCTCGCCCTCCAACTCCTGTTTCGGGTAGACGTGGTTAATCAGGCCGTTTTCCAGCGCCTCAGCCGCGGTCATGGAATCTCCGGTAAAGAGAAATTCTTTGGTCTTACGCATCCCCATCAGGTAGGGCCACATGGCCAGCGACGGGAGCACCCCGAGCGAACGTCCGGCAGGGTGGCCGAACTGGGCATCGTCGGCCGCAAAGACCAAATCACAATGCCCGACAAACTCCGTCGCTCCGGCCAAACAATAGCCGTGGACCTGCGCGATGGTTGGTTTGGGCAGGTTCCACAGACGCTGCCAGCGAGCGACGATCTTGCGCAATCCCCAGCGGTCACTGGTGACGGTAAAGCCTCCCCCCGGTCCTGAAACCGGCTGGAGATCATACCCGGCGCAGAAGGCCCGTCCGGCCCCACGAATGATCAGGACACTGGCATCATTATCCGTTTCAAACTCGTCCAGAGCCGCGTCCAACTCGGACAGGAGTTGACGACTCATGGCGTTCAGTTTCTCCGGACGATTCAGCGTCACGCGGACAATCTTGTCTTCTACATGTTCGTAGATAATGGCCCCATATCCCATCGTGGAGTCTCCTTTTCCTGCTAGGAGGGAGAATAGACCGTCTGGCTTACCACAGGCGACCGCGAGTGCATAGGGACAAAAAGAGTAAACGTGTCCTCCAATACATATGAAATGCTGGACACATTTACTCTTTTAAGACAGGCCGGTCTCACACTCCAGCAATCATCCTTGTTCCGTATTCTTCTTCTGCGTACAGTTACATGCAAAGATGCGAGCGCATGTCGTTCTGTAGTCGGAGGTTCCTATGTCAACAGAGGTAACCGCACTCCTCAGCAGTGCCGTCCAATCAGGCGCTTCTGACATCCATCTCAGCAGTGGAGCACCACCCATGATGCGGCTCGACGGGGTTATGCAACGGCTTGATCAGGCCCCGCTCTCTCAGGATGAGGTTCACGCCCTTGTGTACGACATTATGGATGAGGAGCAGCGGAAGATGTTCGAGGAGAGTCTCGAAATCGACTTCTCCTGTGACCTGGGAGAGGTAGGACGCTTTCGGGTGAATGTCTTCATGCAGCAACACGGTGAGGGCGTGGTGTTTCGGACCATTCCAACGGAGATTGCCTCGTTCGAGCAACTCGGGCTACCGTCGATTCTCAGCCAACTGTGTACGCGGAGAAAGGGGCTGATCCTGGTGACTGGTCCAACCGGATGTGGAAAATCGACCACCCTGGCTGCCATGGTCAACCATCTCAACGAGACCGTCGAAGGTCACATCGTCACGATTGAAGACCCCATTGAATTCGCCCATCAGTCCAAGCAATGCCTTGTCAATCAGCGCGAACTCGGTGTCCACACCCACTCGTTTGCCAATGCGTTGCGGGCGGTCCTACGCGAAGATCCCGACATTATTCTGGTTGGTGAAATGCGCGACCTGGAAACCATCCAACTCGTTCTTACGGCCGCCGAAACCGGCCATCTCGTTTTGAGCACCTTACACGCGCCAGGCGTGGCGCAGGCCGTTGACCGGATCATCGACGTTTTTCCGGCCGCTCAACAACCCCAGATTCGGACCCAGTTCGCCGACGCGATTGAAGCCATCATCACCCAGACTTTATGTCAAAAGAAAGGCGGGGGGCGCGTCGCAGCTTTAGAAATACTGGTGAGCAGCCCGGCAGTCCGTACGCTGATTCGCGAGAGCAAGGGGCACCAAATCCTCTCAGCCCTCCAGGTCGGTCAAAAGGATGGGATGCAGACCATGGACCGGGCGCTTGTTGACCTCGCTACACGAGGGCTTATTACGCAGGAAGAAGCGCAGGCCAAGAGTCCAACCCCGAACCTCTTTGGTCAGGCTGGCCGTACAGTTCTGCGCAGATAGTGATCTCACACAGCAACAGGAGTGAGACTGAACACGCGCGCATATTTTGCAGCGGTCTTCACCGCTTGAACCGAGGTGCGGTGGCTATATTTTGAGGTTTAGTTCGATGAAGCCGAAGTTGGCGTCACTGCCAGTATAGATATGATCGACGATGCTGTCGCCAAACGCATGCGCAAAGAAGACGTGCACGTTCATATGCTCGTTGATCGTGTAGTTGAGGGTGGTTTCGATAATCTGAAACAGGTCGCGTTTGCCAAAGACCGGACGGCCAGCGAAACCGAAGCCGATCTGGCGGTCTTCAAGGGTAGCACCCGCACCCTGGTACCACAGGTCATTCTTCTCGCTGACGCGAATATAGTGAAAATCGGTTCGCCAGACCAACCCTTTGAACGGACGTAAAATCAACTGGAAGAAGATGTCTTCGTTGTTCATCAGGTTGTAAAAGGTGGAAAACGTATAGACCCGAGCGGTCGGCAGCATCTGGAAAAAGGTGTCGTGGTCGCCGTCGTTGGGATCATCATCGCCCGAGCTGCGGTTATAGCCAACCC
>WTHD01000499.1 GCA_011523265.1 Candidatus Binatota bacterium | reverse complement strand
GGTGTTCCGGAAGTACGTAAGCCCTGAAACTCCCGTCGAGATGCTCAAAAAGAAAAGCGCGGCAAAGAACATCTGCGAGCGTTTCGGTAAGGGTTTCCGAAAGATTACCAAAGTCCAGGAGGCGTTTCAGTCCCGCCCTATGCCTGACGAGGCCCTGTGCGCAGTCCTGTGGGAATACAAGGATAGAGGGAAGAAAGGCTACGATTTGACCGAAAGGCTGTTTGCGATTATTCGAGAGCATTTTCCCTCGCTCGGGATCACTGGACCGGAGCGCGCGGGAAAGGACGTGTTGCTTGGCGAGTTGTTCGGCGATTACCCGAAGCCGGACAGGCCCGTTGACTTCGTGCTAACTCACAAAGGCGAGCCAGTGGCAATTGGCCTTGCGAGATACGATTCCGACAGAGGCGGAGCGCAAGAGGACGATAGAACTGGGCAGTACCGAGACTGCGCAGCAGAGATACTCGGTTACGCGAAGCAACACTCACTTCCCCTCAAAGTCATCTTCTTGAACGACGGCCCTGGTCTCCTGCTTGGCTCCATGTGGCAGGATTACGCCTACATTGAAGAGTTGCGACCAGGACGGATCAAAGTTGTGACGCTCAGAATGATCCCTGAACGTATCACCATGGAATGGCTCCTCTCCGAGTAGGTAGGAATCTGTTATGGCTACGGGAATTCCAAGTAAGAATAGGAACGGAGCAGGTCGTGCGTTGGAATTGTCCTATCCGGGCAAGAAGAACACGTCTGATATACTCAGCGTCCAGACTGCTGCCTGTTTCGACCTGGTTCGAAAATACCCTTCCTCGAATCGCCTGTACTGTGGCGATAATCTTGTCGGATTGCGCTATTTAATGGAGGAGCCATCTATTCGTGGAAAAATTGCTTTGGTGTATATCGACCCTCCTTTCGCCACCAGGGGCACTTTCCTTTCGCGCAAACAACAAAAGGCTTACGAGGACGACCTTTGTGGCGCCGAATATGTCGAGGCGTTGAGGGAACGGCTGGTGCTCCTAAGGGAACTCATGTCTTCCGAAGGTTCCATTTATCTCCACCTTGACGAGAATATGATATTCGAAATGAAGCTGGTTATGGACGAAATTTTTGGTGCTGCCAATTACAGAAATCTGATTGTCCGAAAGAAGTGCAATCCAAAGAACTACACGAGAAAAACATACGGAAATATAGCGGACTTTATCCTCTTTTATACTAAAAGCGAAAAGTACGTGTGGAACCGTCCTGTAGAACCCCTTTCAGAGCAGGGTTCCAAAGAATATCAATATGTCGAGCCAGAGACCGGACGACGGTTTATGAAAGTGCCCGTCCACGCGCCAGGAAAACGCAACGGGGCCACTGGAAGGCCGTGGCGCGGAAAACTGCCGCCACCGGGAAAGCACTGGCAGTACGCTCCAGAAACGCTCGATGAAATGGACGCCAGGGGTGAAATTTTTTGGTCAAGCAATGGCAACCCTCGCCGTAAGGTTTACCTCGATCAGCATCCCGGTGTCGGCATTCAAGATATTTGGCTGGACTTCAAAGACGCGCACAACCAGAACATCAAGATCACAGGCTATCCGACAGAGAAAAACCCTGATTTGCTCCGCCGCATTGTCGAAGCTTCTTCTAATCCGGGAGATATAGTCCTAGACTGCTATGCGGGCTCAGGAACAACGCTGGATGTCGCGGGCGAGTTGCAGCGTCGCTGGATTGGAATGGATTCCAGCGCCGAAGCAATCGCTGCCATGCTTGAGCGATTTGAGCACGGTTTGTCGCGTATGGGAGATTATGTCGAAAGACGCGATGCCCCAGAAGCGCATCCGCCAGATCAAGCTTCGCTGTTCGATTCTTTGAGTGAAGACAGGCAACCGCGCCCAATCGAAACCCAACGATCCCACATCCCTATCTCCGATTTTCTATTATTTGTTCAGCGAGACAGAAAAGGCGATTTTCTTCCGATCGCCGAAAAATGGATACAGAGCAACACAGAGCTAACCGAGGAAGAGTCCCCGGATTCGCCAAGAGTTTCTGCGGGCGCGAACTACGCTGATATATGCTACAAGCTTCACGGTCAGGATCGCAAATTAGCCGCAATCATCGACAGGATAGGCGTTTGCACCCTGAGACCTCATACGGCGGGCTTTGAATTTCTCGTTGACGCTATCGTGAGTCAACAGCTATCTAAAAAAGCGGCTGACGCCATTGCTCGACGTCTCCGAAGCCTCTTTCCCAATTTTCGCCCGACACCAGATGCCTTCATCGCCATGTCTCGATCAGAGATTACCGGAGCGGGAGTATCAGGAAGGAAATATCAGTA
Source organism: Candidatus Binatota bacterium (assembly GCA_011523265.1). Lineage (GTDB taxonomy): Bacteria > Desulfobacterota > Binatia > Bin18 > Bin18 > Bin18. Next base: position 3,276 of record WTHD01000499.1, on the reverse strand, counting down.
CATATCGGATCTTGTACGGCACGTTCAAGAAAAGCTGATTGACCTCGTTCATCTCTCTGACGAATCCGACGCCACGATTCGATCAAAATTGAAACAAGTGAAAGGCATCGGCGATTGGACTGTCGATATGTATCTGCTCTTTGGACTTGGCAGGCTCGACATATTTCCAGCCCACGACCTGTCGCTCAGAAAGTCAATGTCCTCGGTCTACAATGTAGACGCGGCAAATATCAGCTCTCTGGAAAAGATCGCGAACCGATGGAGACCTTATAGGAGCGTCGGAGCATGGTATCTTTATCGTAACGCGAATGCTCAAAAGGGCACCGGAGTAGACCTGGACAGATCGCGCAGCTGAGCTTTAGTGTCAAAGGTCAAGCGAAACCGTATCAAGTCAAGCAACTCCTGCGACTCATTGAGCGCTATGACCTCCGGCTACGAGAATGAGCCATGCGAGACTATCACATCAACGTCTTTTATAGCGAAGAGGATGAGGGCTATATCGCTGATATTCCCGATCTATCCCATTGCTCAGCGTTCGGGATAAGCCCGGAAGAGGCCCTGCGCGAGGTGCTCAAAGCAAAAAAAGCCTGGCTGGAAGCCGCACGGGCTCATGCCAAGCCTATCCCGGAACCTCGCTATCGGCCGGTCATCTATCAGACAGGCCAATAAGAGTCGTACTATTTCTCCGAGCTGCGGCTGTCCGCCAAACGCGCGACAAAGGTCTGGTGTTCAGATGTTCCCAGACCCTTTTGGAGGGTTGCCAAGACCTGGGCCATGTCGCCCTGGAGCAAGGCTGATACGGCCAGTTGCAGGCCGGGAAATGTCCGGCTGTGGATCACACCGGAAGCATCCAGCGCCAGTGCCACATAGCCGTCTTCCGTCCATCGGAACCAATCAAGCCGCCTGTCGTACACCTGCCAGACAAGGTATTCCCGCACGCCGTTTCGGCGGTAGACTTGCAGCTTATCGTGCAAATCGTAGGCGGCGCTGCTGGCGGCAACTTCAACAATGAGTTCGGGCGCACCCTCGATGTAATCATCCGCGGTAATTGTGGACCGTCCGCCCGTGTCCGGTTCCAATCGAAGCAGGGCGTCCGGCTGCGGTTCGTTGTCCAGGTCGAGGCGCACGGTGGCGTTGTCGGCGAGATGAACGCCGGGCGTTGCGGCACAGTATACGCCGAGCCACGTCATTATGTGGGCGTGGGGTTCTCCGTGACTCCTGGCCCGGACTGGCAAGCTCACATAGACCACCCCCTCTATCAGCTCGGCCTTCTTGATATCCGGCCGACACTCATAGCGCCGTTCAAACTCACATCGTGAGAGACGGTCACCATTCTCCAGAGGAACGGGCGGCATGCTCAGATGACTCCCTCTTTCTCCAAATCCTTGACCGCTTCAGGGCTCAGCCCCAGCAGGTCTTGGTACACCTCGGCGTTGTGCTGGCCCAGGAGCGGGGCGGGTTTGAGGTCGAGCGGCGAATCGTCGAGCTGGACCGCGCAGGTCGGCATGGTGAGTTCACCCCGGGTGGGGTGCGCTACCGTCGCCACCATGCCCCGCTCGCGCAGGTGGGGGTCGTTGAGAATGTCCTGGGAATCCAGCACCGCGCCGCACGGAATCCCGACCTCGCCCATTTTGCGCATGACGGTGAACTTGTCGTGCCGCCGGGTCCAGGCGCTGATGATCTCGTACACTTCATCAAAGCGCTCGTTGCGTTCGGCGCGCTTGGTATAGCGCGGGTCGTCAATCAGGTCGGCCCGCTCAATGACCCGCAGCAGGGCGTCCCACATCGCCGGAGTGGTGGCCATCAGGTAGACGTAGTCGTTGGGTCCGCCGGGATGGCAGGGATAGGTGTCGGTCGGAGCGGCATGGCTGAGCCGGTTGCCGCTGCGCTCCACCACCGCGCCGGTCTGGAGGTGGTGGCGCATGGGCACCCGCCCGTAGTTGACCATGGCGTCCTGCATGGCCACCTCGACGTGTTGGCCGCGCCCGGTTTTGTCGCGTTGGAGCAGGGCCGACAGGATACCGACCGCGCAGTGCAGGCCGGTCCCGGTATCGGCAATGGTCGGGCCGGGCTTGATCGGCGGTCCGCCCGGCAGGCCGGTGATGCTGATCGCACCGCCGGTGGCCAGGGCGGCCGAGTTGAAGCTCTTATAGCTGCTCCACGGACCGTAGGTGCCATAGCCCTTGATCGTTGCGTAGACGAGGCGGGGGTTGATCTCGCTGAGGGCCTGGTAGCCCAGCCCCAACTCCTCCATCGTGCCCAGCGAGAAATTTTCGATCACCACATCGACCCGGCGGGCCAGCGAGCGGAACAGGTCTTTGCCCGACTCGGACTTGAGGTCGAGGGTGATGCCGCGCTTATTGGCGTTCAACAGCACAAACAGATACGAGTCCACATCCGGCTTGTCGCGCACGAAGCTGCGGCCCGGCTCCCCCCGACCCGGCGGCTCGAGCTTGATGACATCGGCGCCTAAAAAGCCCAGCAACTCGGTGCAGGCCGGTCCGGCTTCGTAATGAGTCAAATCGAGAATACGAATATGGTCGAGTGCCGACATGGGACCTCCCCTATTCCACTGGCGCTGCAAACCGGGCCAGCTTACCACCTCGGAGGTCGGACTGCCAAGCTTGCAAAAGCAGGCGGTCAAGGAAATAATCAGCCTCACACCGTCTCACGAAGGAGAGGAAACATGGCCCAGCCCAAATACGACCGCAAAACGCAGGACGTTGGCAACATCCTCGGTATGGAACACGTTAATGTGACGGTTCCCGACCAGGAACTCGCGCTCCGCTTCTACATCTCAGGACTCGGCCTGACCCGCGACCCGTATATGATGGTCGGGCCAGAGAATATGTGGGTCAACGTTGGCGAGCAACAGTTCCACCTGCCGACCCGTGACCCGCAGGTGTTCACCGGCTGTATCGGTCTGGTCGTGTCCGACCTCAATGCGCTGCAACGGCGGCTGACCAGACTCGAAGACAAACTGGCCGACACGGCCTTCGGCTGGAAGGCCCACAAGGACTACGTCGAGGTGACCTGTCCGTGGGGCAACCAGATCCGTTGCCACGCCCCGAGTTCAGAGTTCGGCGATATCAGCCTGGGCATGCCCTACGTAGAGGTGCTGGTCAAACCCCGGACCGCCCGGGGGATCGCCGGCTTCTACCGCACGGTCATGCACGCCCCGGCGACGGTGGTCAAAGACGAGCAGGGCACAATGGCCCAGGTCGGCATGGGCTGCGCCCAGGTGTTGCGCTTTCGGGAAACCGACCAGTCTCTGCC
>WTHD01000277.1 GCA_011523265.1 Candidatus Binatota bacterium | reverse complement strand
TCATTGAAGTAGTCGACTATCACTAAGGGAGGATAACATGGAGACGGAATCCAATGCGTATCGGCCCGACTACGCCGTCTCGCCAGGGTCAATTGTGGCAGAACGCCTTGAGGCATACGGCCTCTCGCACGCCGAGTTCGCCCGACGGTGTGGCCGGTCCGCCAAGCTCATCAGCGAGATCATTGCAGGAAAAGCGCCAGTTGAGCCGGAGACCGCGTTACAATTCGAGAAAGTCCTGGGAGTTAATGCAGGCATCTGGCTTGGCATTGAGACGGATTACCAGCTTCACCGAGCGCGCATAGCAGAAGCGAGAGAGACGAAAGGAGCGGCTTCGTGGATAAAGACATTTCCTCTTAAAGAGTTGGTCAAGCGAAGGATCATGGAGAGATCCACCTCTGATTCCGACGCAGTATCAAAACTGCTGGCTTTCTTCGGGGTGGGATCAGTCGAGGCTTGGCACACGAAGTATGAACGGCTGAGGGTTGCGTATCGTCATTCGCCCAGCTTTGCAAGCGATGGTAAGGCACTAGCGGCCTGGATTCGACTCGGCGAATTAGAGGCCGAGCAACAGGAATGCGCCGATTACAACGTAGCTCGATTCAAACGGGCATTGAAAGAAATTCGAGAACTCACACAAGCACCATCAAAGCATCCCCTAGAAAAACCTCAGCAGCTTTGCAACGCCGCTGGCGTTGCCCTAGCGCCGGTCCAACCTTTTCCAAAGACTGCCCTCAGTGGCGCTGCATGGTGGCTAACCTCTCGAAAGGCAGTGATTGAGCTTAGCATCCGTCATAAGACGGATGACCACTTATGGTTCACCTTATTCCACGAAGCCGCTCACATCCTTCTCCATAGCAGGAAGCAAGTCTTCATCGACTGGACGAAAGAAAAGGAGAAGCCTACCGATATCGAGGCACAAGCCAATAAATGGGCGTCCGATTTTCTGGTCCCCCGTTCCCTTTGGGAGCAGTTTGTTACTTCGGATTCATACGACGAAAGCTCCGTTCGCCAATTCGCCGAAGAACAAGGCATAGCCCCAGGCATAGTCGTAGGGAGGCTCCAGCATGAAAAACATCTCCGGTGGAATCAATTGAACACGCTGAAAGCGCGGCTGGAGTGGGAGACAACAGCATGAGTGAGGGACCATCTTCGCCCCCGGCTTCCTCGGAAAAATTCGACCGGCTGAAGGACATCCTGCGGACAATGTTCCAGCTTGACCGGGGCGACCTCGATTTCGGCCTGTATCGAATCATGAACCTGAAGGCAGAGGAAATCACGAATTTTCTCGACGATGACCTGCTGCCCCAGGTGAAGGACGTGTTGAATCTGACCAGTGACGAAGAACGGGCCAGACTGGAAGAGGCATTACAAACCGCTCAGAAACAGGCGAGAGACTTGGGCGTCGATCCCGACACAACACCGAGGGTGAGCGAACTGAAACAACAACTGGCCGAGGCCAAGGCCGATGCAGAAGCGGAAACCGATGTCTACAACCATCTCGCTAACTTCTTCGCCCGCTATTATGACGAGGGCGATTTCATGTCGTTACGTCGCTATTCGGGCGGTGGTCAGTCAAGCTATCTGATTCCTTACGACGGCGAGGAAGTGAAGCTGCATTGGGCCAATGCCAACCAATACTACATCAAATCAACCGAGAATTATGCTTCCTATGTCTTTACTGTGGGAGCCGGTACGGAAAAACGACGGGTGCGGTTCGAGATAGCCAAAGCGGACAACGAAAGGGACAACATCAAGGAAACGAGCGGCAAGCAGCGACGTTTCCTACTGACAGAGAGTGAGACTACAAAGGCGGTCGAAATAGATAACGGTGAGCTAGTCGTTCGATTTGAGCACCGGCCATTAACGGAACCCGAAAAGAGAACCTACCCCGGCAACAACAGTAAACAGCAGGACAAAATTAACGAGGCGGCATCAAGACGAATCCTCGAAGCTTTGGAACCGGACTGGCTGGCGTTACTCGCCACGCTTGCGTCCACGGAAAACAACCCGGACCGCACCGTGCTGGACAAGCACCTTGCCACCTACACGGCCAAGAACAGCTTCGACTATTTCATTCACAAGGACTTGGGCGGCTTCCTGCGTCGTGAGCTGGACTTATACCTGAAAAATGACGTGCTGAACGTAGACGACCTGGAGGCCGGCGACGCGACCCGGCTACACCGGGCGCTGTCCCGCATGCGGGCAACCCGCCATGTGGCCGACAAGATCATTACCTTTCTGGCGCAGATTGAGGACTTTCAGAAACAGCTTTGGCTCAAGAAGAAATTCGTGCTGGAAACACAATACTGCGTCACACTCGACCGCGTGCCGGAAGCGCTCTATGCCCAGATAGTTACCAACGAAGCGCAACACGACGAATGGGTGAAGCTGTTTACCATTGACGAGATTGAGGGCGATCTTGCCAACGGCAATACGGGTTACACTCATCCGCTAAGCGTAGAATTTCTCAAGACCAATCCGTATTTGGTGCTGGACACGCGCCACTTCGACCAAGACTTCACGGACAGGCTGTTAGCGGCATTATCAGAGGCCGGGCCGCTAGATGAGCAAACGGACGGTTTGCTTGTGCATGGCGAGAATTTTCAGGCGTTGAACTTGCTGCAAGCGCGCTATCGGGAACAGGTGAAATGTATCTATATCGACCCGCCGTACAACACGGGAGATGACGGATTTCTGTACAAGGACAGGTACGAAGATTCGAGTTGGCTATCGCTCATGACAGACCGCTTGGCACTAGCTTATGCATTTATGCATTCCGCAGGAAGCCATTCAATCAGTATTGATGACCGAGAGTTTCATGCCCTCTTGTCTTTGTTACAGGACACAGAACTCGGGCGCGCAATCAAGACCATTACCGTGAAAATGGCTGAACCGACCGGCGTCAAAATGGCACACGTCACCCACTCTGGCGGAATCCCTAAACTCAAAGAGTATATTGTCATTACCAAACCGACAGGGATCCAGGGATTTCAGCTTGAAAAAGTTCCTAAAGATAAATGGGATAATGAATACAACTTGGTTGTCACCAGCATTTCAAGAGACGAAATAAGACGATTAAAGAGCATTATTGAGGATGAAGCGCGAGAAGACCGAGACGTGAGGATTGCAGATGAAATATGCCAACGAATTTCCTTACGACCCATACAGGAAGTACTCACCGAGAATCGAATCTCTCGTTCGGAGGCAGAATCTTGGAAATACGAGAACGCTTGGCGTATCGTTCGGACAGTTGCCACGACCAACAGCGTTAAGGCGCTAGCCGACGAGAAGAGATCATCTTTTTCGACCAACTGCTTTGCCGTGGTGACACCTAGACGGCAAATGCACATTATAAAAGCCGAGTATGCCGAAGAGGCAGACCAACCTCGCATCCGCCTTCTGTTCGCGGATGACTATCTGACAGTACACCCCGGAGACTTTTGGCAGGACATCAAAACAACGGGATTAGATAATGAAGGTGGAGTCGAGCTGATTAGTGGAAAGAAGCCTGAAAAACTAATCAGACGTATTATTGGAATGGCTTCATCGCCTGGAGAACTGGTTTGCGACTATTTTCTCGGGAGTGGGACGAGCGTTGCTGTAGCCCAAAAGACGAACCGAAAATGGCTCGGAGTCGAATCATCGAACTTCTTTGATGCCCTCCCCCTCACACGGATGAAGCTAGTGCTCTTCGGGGAAAAGGGGGGAGTCAGTGATGTGGAAGGATGGAGAGGCGGCGGATTCTTCAAATACACCCGTCTCGAATCCTACGAAGACACGCTGGATAGCCTGGAAGTGGCGCCACGGTCGAGCGAGCAGGAGAGCCTACTGGACCAGAATCCTGTCTTGGCCGAGGATTACCGGCTACGTTATGCGCTTGGCGAGGAAACGTCGGCTAGTGCCTGCCTGCTAGGCAAATATTTCACCGACCCTTTTGCCTACACCCTGTCCGTGGTGCGTGACGGTGTACGCCAGGAAGTGTTGGTCGATCTGCCGGAGACATTTAACTACCTGATTGGCCTGCGCGTCGAATCGCGCCGACGAATAGACGGCATACTTGCCATCATCGGGACGGACTCCGAGGGCAGGCGTACTTTGATCCTGTGGCGTAATCTGAACGAGATGGACAACACTGCACTGGAAGCGTGGTTTGTTCGCCACTGTCCCGAGTTCGGACCGCTCGACCTCATCTACGTCAACGGCGACCACACCTTGAACGCTCTGAGAGACAATGCAGAACATTGGACTGCTAAAGCCGCAGAGCCGATATTCCGGGAGGTAATGTTTGGGGGGAATATATGAAGCAACAAATAGTTATCGCCAGTATCGTTTTCGTGGTTCTCGCGGGAATCATAGTCTTTCTATTTTGGTATTTCACACCGGGAAATCTTGCTGCCTATATCGCAGGGTTAATGCCGTCGGTAGTGTTATGGTACTTGCAAATCAAAAAAGAGAAGAGTGAACACCACGATTGGTTGTTACGGAACAAGGAGGCGTGTCTTGCTGAGATAGTCGATATTTTTGTTTCACAGTTACAAGACGAAAAAAGCAGTGAAAGAGCAAAAAACGCCAAACTATTGGAAAGAATTAAACACCTCCAATCAGGACTATTTGTCTGGGGTTCTCCCGCCATTCTTCAGGCGTGGAATGAAATGCAAGACATGTCCGTGGAAGGCATTTCTGTAGAAGAGGCTACCAGAAGAGGCGAAAAGCTTTTCAGAATAATCCGAAAAGAATTAGGACATGATGATTCTTCTCTGAAGCCTGGTGGGCTCTGGGCAACTATGCTTAAGCCAGAAGAAAAAGAAATGGCTTTCGAGGCTTGCAGAAACGAAGTTTATGAATAGCCTTTTGCCAACCATCTAGCGATTTCACAGTGCCATGGCGAAGTCCCAAAACTTTTATTCATTAACCCTCTGCACTCGTTCTACTTTTGTCGGAAGTTCGCTTAGAACGTGGTATTGGATGCTCTGAAAAGAGGAGGTACCGGCAATGCGAGGACCGATTCTGATTCTATTGACTCTTATCTCGGTTGGCAGCATGGCTGGTTGCGCTACTGGTGGACTTGTCGTTGGAGATGGAACAGCGACAGGGGGCGCTATTGAGGTAGGGGTGGAGACGGGTGATATTGAGCCGTGTATCAACCTGACGGGCTCCGTGTCAGGTGACTGCAAAGTACCATCAACTCCCGAATAGAGCAGGAGAAACTATGAAAACGTCGAGGGTCTTGCTTATGGGAGTTGTCGTGGCCGTTGCTCTGAGTTCATGCGCAATCGGGGGTGTTAATAGAGGAGGAATTGCGCAAGGAGGAAAGATCGAAATCCCAGTAAACATTATCGACACAGGACAACCGCCACCGCCACCGCCACCAATGGGGACTATTTGCTGTGCAGGTTTTGTTTCGTGCATGCCGGGAGGTATAGTACCAATAGGAACGCCATGTTGGTGCGGCACCTGGTACGGTCCTGTAAACGGACAGGTGTGCCGATAGCCTCGATTTCAGTTATAGTAATTACCCGGAATCCCTGACGGGCGTCTTGAATGCGATCCAGCCATAGGATGGATAAGATGGTAGCTCTGCAAAACCGTCTTGCCCTGTAC
>WTHD01000110.1 GCA_011523265.1 Candidatus Binatota bacterium | reverse complement strand
GACCAGTCGTACGGCATTCATGTGGCCAAGCTGGCTGGCCTGCCGCGGGCGGTGACGGAACGGGCGGAAGAGGTTCTCAAGGACCTCGAAGGGTCGGCGGGGCTGGTCCGGCCGGCCAAAAAACGTTCGCGGGGAAGGGCGACCAAAGCCCAGGCATCGGTCAAAGAAGCATCTGCCCAACTCGGCCTCTTTGGACATGCACGAGAGTCATAGCATGGACCGTATTCGTCTTCTGGATTCACACACGATCGAGCAGCTCCGGGCGGGCGAAGTGATTGAGCGCCCCGCCTCGATTGTCAAGGAGTTGGTCGAGAATGCGATTGACGCCGGCGCGCGCTCAATCAGCGTGTCGATTACCAAGGGCGGGATTGACGAAATTGTTGTTCAGGACGACGGGGTCGGCCTGACGCCGGAAGATGCGCCACTCGCATTCCAGCGTCACGCGACCAGTAAAATACAGTCCAGCAACGATCTCTTTCTCCTGACCACCTTAGGCTTTCGGGGTGAGGCGCTGGCCAGCATTGCCGCTGTAACACAGGTCGAACTGCTCTCCCGGACAGCGGAGGCCATCGAAGGGGTGCGTATCAGGGCGGGGGGCAGTGCGCCCATAGAGACAACCCCTGCCGGTTGTCCGCAGGGCACGACGGTGACCACGCGACATTTGTTTTTTAATACCCCACCGCGGCGGGCCTTCCTCAAATCCCCGACCGCCGAAAGTCATCAGGTGCATGAGGTATTGATCGCGCTGGCGCTCTCGCGTCCATCCATTCACTTTCGCTTTCAGTCAGACGGACGCGAGGTATTTCATGCGCCTCCTCAAGAGGAGCTGGCCCTGCGGGCGCGGACGGTTGTCGGCAAGGAATGGGCTCAGGAATTCCTGGCGCTCCCGAGTGCGGAAGCAACTCTGGTCGAGGAGGGCGTTGGAGTGACCGGTCTCATCAGTCCGCCCAGTCGCACCCGCAATACCCGGACCGGACAATACTTTTTCGTGAATGGGCGGCCGGTGAAAAGCCAGCCGGTCTCCTTTGCCTTGAGTCGCGGCTACGGGGAACTCCTGCCCGCGGGCCGTTTTCCCCTGGGCATCCTCTTGCTGACTGTCCCGACTGACCAGGTTGATGTCAACGTCCATCCCACAAAGCGCGAAGTGAAATTTCAAGCGGAACGCGAACTTCTCCAGATGATCGTCCAGACCGTCAGAAAGACGCTTGATCGGGCCAACCTGTTCAAAAAAATTGATCTTCCGGCCTCTGACCTGCCAGGCGACAATCAACAGGCTGACAACCGAACCGCAGGTTGGCCACGCACCGAGAGTCGAGCCTTGGACAGTTCTGTTCCGATACCCGACCCGGCCGACTATCCAAGACCCCAGAGACGCCGCAAGGCCGTCGATGCGTATGGAGCTCGGTCTGAACCCGGCTTGCGTATGCTGGACAAGCCGCTGGTCCAGGAGTCGGAAGCCGCTCCGCTGAGTCCGGCCTGCTCCCAAACGACCTTGTGGCAACGGCCCGACGGGACCGGATTCCGTGTCGTTGGCCAGAGCCATGAGTTGTTTGTCCTGGTTGAAGTGGAAGGCGAACTCTGGATTGTGGATCAGCACGCGGCGCATGAGCGTATCATGTATGAGCAGGTGCTCGACAGCCTGCAACACAAGCACGACGCGACGCAGCCGCTACTCATACCCGTAACTTTCGAGTTGTCGCCTGCCGCGTGTAGTGCCTTGGAAGAACTGCACGACTACCTCGTCCAGATCGGCTTTGACATTCAGCCGTTTGGGGGGAATACGTTTCAGGTGCAGGCGACGCCGTCATATTTTCGGCCGGCCGACACGTCCTCGCTGTTGAGTGAGTTGGCCGAAGCTCGGGCCGAGGGGCATTCGGATAATTCCATTGAGGCCAAACAGGAGGACTTGGCGGCGCGTATCGCCTGTAAGGTAAAATCGATTAAAGCCGGTCAAACGTTGACCGAGGAGGCCATGCACGCTCTGGTGAAAACCTTGCTGGATTGTACCTCACCGTTTACCTGTCCGCATGGCCGGCCAACCATGGTCCGCTACTCGGTGCGTCAGCTCGAACGCCAGTTTGATCGGCGCTGAGGGTGGCTGCCGAGACCCGTCCCTTTCTATCCTGGTTGTCTTCAGCGCTCGATCCGATTATGGTTGCAATATGGTTCCATTTTGAATCTTTCCGGGAGAGCAGAAAAGATGCCCACGCTGACTATTAAAAACATCCCTGAGGCGTTGTACTCAAGACTGAAGCGGCGTGCGACCGACGAGCGTCGAAGTATGAATAATCAGGCTATTGATTGTTTAGAGCGAGCGTTACAGCTCCCATCTATCGACGTTGAGCGAGTGCTCGCACGGGCTCGAACTATTCGAAGAAAAACGACGGGGCTTCCCTTGACGGATAAGCTGCTGGCTCGGGCAAAAAGTGACGGCCGTCCGTGATTGTAGTTGACACCAATCTGATTGCTTATCTCCATATAGAAGGAGAACGAACGACCCAGGCCCAACGGGTACTGCGGAAAGATGCTGAATGGGCTGCCCCGCTTCTCTGGCGTTCAGAATTTCGTAATGTGCTGGCATTCTACCTGCGCCAACAGGTCTTCTCACTTGATGACGCTCAGGCCATTATGCAGCAAGCAGAATCTCTCTTGCAGGGAAGAGAATATGAAGTGGCATCGCAGCGCGTGCTCGATGTCGCCATGTCTTCTCGCTGCTCGGCTTATGACTGTGAATTTGTCGTATTGGCACAAGACTTACAGTGCCCCTTGGTGACGGCGGACCGGCGAGTCTTGACGAATTTCCCGGCAGCGGCTATTCCGCCGGATGTCTTTATTGCGGAGTCTTAACTCGTGCAACTCGGCGAATTAGCTCTCTCAACGAATCTGTTCCTGGCTCCGCTTGCGGGTTATACGACCCTCCCGTTTCGGTGGTGTATGCGCGAAGTGGGCGGCTTCGGTCTGGCGACCACCGAACTGGTCCATGCCCGGTCATTGCTCGAAAAAAATCGTCGGGCCTTTGAACTGATCGAAACGCGCCCGGAAGACAGCCCGCTGAGCGTCCAGCTCTTTGGCCCGGTGGCCGAAGAAGTCCGCGATGCGGCGGTCTGGCTTGAGGAGCAGGGGGCGGCTGCCATTGATATCAACATGGGCTGCCCGGTTGAAAAGGTCGTCAAAATCGGGGCCGGCGCGGCCATGTTGAAAGACCCGAAAAAAACCGGCGCGTTCGTCCGAACGGTGACCCGAGCGGTTAACATTCCGGTTACCGTGAAGACGCGCCTGGGCTGGGATCAGACGCAACTGGCTGCGCCCGTGCTGGCGCCCATTCTTGAAGAGGTCGGCGTTGCCGCCCTGACCATTCACGGCCGTACGCGAGCCGAAGCCTTCAGCGGCTCGGTCGATCTGGGTGGTATTCGCGCGGTCGTGGAATCCGTACGGGCCATGCCCGTTTTTGGAAACGGGGATGTGTGCGATACGGAAACAGCGACACGTATGCTCGAAGAAACGGGCTGCGCGGGTCTCGTGATTGGCCGCGGCGCGCTGACCAATCCCTGGGTCTTTCACAATATTCAGGCCGGCCTGCTGGGGCGTCCAGCTCCGCCCGAGCCACCGTTAGGGACGCGCGTTGCCTTTATGACACGGCATTTTGAACGCGCAGTGCGGCAGCGCGGGGAGAAGCTGGCCTGTACCCAATTCAGGAAGACCATAGACTGGTATGCGAAGTCTTTTGGGCCCTGTCGGCCCCTGCGTTTAGCCATGAAGGAACTCAGTAGCCGGCAGCACTATTACGATCTGGTCGGCCAGTTCTTGGCATACCGGAGCCAGCATCCACTCTTCCGGGGTGAGAACTATCCGGCTGGTGAAGCCGTGCCCGCCTGATCCTACTCCCTTTCCCGTATAGTTGGGCTGGGTAGTGATGTATGGTAGCCTGAGTATCGATTCTTAGATCGAGAGGACATCATCTGCATGATCATCCGTGTGCTCGTCTCCCTTCTGCTGGTCTTGGGTCTTGGTGCTGTGTTCATTACACCGGAGCACGTTGTCTTGGCCGAGATGAGTCCGGCTCCTGAAGCGACAGTAGAGTCAGAAAAGCAGCAATCAGCAGGAGCGCTCTCTACCCATGCCAGTCTGCCTACCACCTTATCGCCCGACCTGTTCAGCGGAGCAGTCAGAGACGGTTACGTCATTGCCCAAACCATCCCGGACGTGTTGGCCGGGCTGCACTGCTACTGTGGCTGTGACCGGTCCATGGGGCACGGAAATCTCCTGGACTGCTTTGTGGACGACCATGCCGTCGGCTGACCGCACTGCTTACACGAAGCGCAGGATGCGCAGACGCTATTTGAAGCAGGGGCCCCGCCGGAAGTTATCCGGGATTTTATCGATCAGAAGTACGGCAATTAGACCAGGGCGCAGCCTACGCGTCTTTGAGATAAAAACGGACGCCACAGACTTCCACCTGATCGTCCGACACCCGGCACCCGCGTTGCTCTGCCCTTGTCAGCAGTCCTTGGACATCGGTAACAACGAGATCAACCCCACCCAAACCGTCTCCGCGCCCATCTGCGGCCTCAACAAAGCGGACGTCGGCATTCTCCAGCGAAAAGCTCCAGCGGCCCTGATCGTCCTGTCGGAGTGGCATACCTGCGATGTCTGCCCATCTCTGAGCCATGGATTGCGGGTCATGGGACTGCAATTCAACAGCTGAGTATCCGCTGACCACCTCAGTCCGCCGGGCGGTGTCCCAACCATCTCCACCGGCAGGTTCCCAATGTCCCTCGGGTTCATTCTTCGGGTCCCAGTCGAGTTCAAAGAAGGCGCCTCCCGTGTCGCCAGGGTGAAGCTGCATGCACTGAAAGCCGTGAATATCCTGCTCCCAGGCAACGCGCACGCCGAGCTCCTGCGCCCGGGCCCTGCGGGCCTGTTGCGTCTCGTGGCTGTCGCACTGGCAGATGACCATATAGCCGCCATCGCCGTTACGGCGTCGGAGAAAACGACCGGCCGCGGTGCTGTCTCTTGTTGGTGCGACGACTTCAAAAAAATTTGAGCCAACTGGAAACAGCGAGTTCTCCAGGCCGAAAACCCCTACGCCTTCATCAACAAAACACACCTCCAGGCCGAATATGGATGTAAGGTCTTCGACCACGGGAGCAAGTTTCTCCGCAACGAAACATATCTGTCGTAACCGTATCGTCATTACTCTCTCCTCTCAGGTGTCAGCGTATTCTCGACTCCGGTTCTGGTATCGGAACTCGCCGGGCATTGCTACCTGTCCGGCGCGCTTGCTCGGGTTGTGGGAAGTATTGTAACGTTGAGCTTCAGATCACAAGGAGGCCCAATGGCTCAAGCTGAACGTGGTAACGTACTCACGGCCTTTGCCGTCCTGTTTGCCATCCTGGCGGTATCAAATTTACTGAAACCCCTCCAACTGAATGAATCGACCGGCTTCGTGCTCCTTGGCTCTCGGCTGTCCGGGATGCCGAACACGATAGCCGGCATCCTGGCCGGTCTCTATTTGCTCGCCTATGCTTACGGCATCTGGCATATGAAACGGTTCGTGGTGGGTATGGCGCATGCGTATGCGCTGTACGTCATCTTGAACCTGCTGCTCTTTATGTACAGTGA
>WTHD01000176.1:4257-5632 GCA_011523265.1 Candidatus Binatota bacterium | reverse complement strand
TGGGCTGGCCGATACGTGCGTTGATCTTGAGTATGAACGCTGGAAGGTCAGATGCAAGAGGCTGGCATCACACAGCAATCAACGGGGCAATGCGCCGGGAGAGCCTATGGCTTTGTTTCCGGCGGCGTCAAACCCGGTATTTCCACCTTTTGCGCCTCGGCTGTTTCAATCTTGAGGACTTTGACGGCAAAGAACAGCGTCTTGCCGGCCAGCGGATGGTTCAGATCGACAACAACCGTGTTCTCCTTCACCTCCGTGACTTCGGCAAACATCATCTGGCCGTCCGGACCTTGTCCTTGGAGCCTTTTTCCGACGCCCCACGCCTCTTCGGGGACATTCTCCTTGGGCACTTCTTGGACCCGATTCGGGTCAACCTCGCCATATCCTTCTGCGGGCGCAACTTCGACATTCTTCGTATCCCCGACCTTGAGCCCTATTAATTGTTTCTCCAGGCCCGGAATGATGTCCTGGGCACCATGCGTATAGACTAATGGGTCTTTCCCCACATTCGTGTCAATAACCGTCTGGTCTGCGAGGGTGAGCGTATATTCGAGCGACACGCGCTTACCCTCGCCGACCGTGTCTTGGGCGTAGCCTGAGGTCACCAACAGGAACCCAAGACCGAGCGTGATGATAAAAATTCTCCGTTTTTCCTGCCCATGGCGTGTCGTTCCCATCGAGAGTATCCTTCCTTCCATCGTCCGTATTGCGTTCGCTATTGGATTTATCGTCATGGAACAGAGACCTCACGGTTGCTCGGCCACGGTCTCAACCTTCAGTATTTTCACATCGAAGAACAATTTTTCTCCGGCCAGCGGATGGTTGGTATCGATGATTATCGTCTCCGCCTTGACCTCGAGAACCTCTGCATAGAGTGGCCGGCCCTCTGGACTTCTTCCCTCCAGCTTCTCACCGACTTTCCGCCGGTCTTCGGGAATAGTGTCTTTCGGCACTTCGATAATCCGTTCAGGATCGTCCGGGCCGTAGACGTCCTCAGGCGGCATGACGAACTGTTTCGTCTCCTCCACTTTGAGTCCGGTCAGGTGCTTGGAGAAGAACGGGACTCGTTTCTCTGAGCCATGAATATACACCAGCGGCTCCTTGCCGACGTTCGAGTCAAAAACCGTCTTATCTTCAAATGTCACAGTATATTCGAGCGACACGCGCTTGCCGTCAGCAACCGTCTCCTGGGCGTCCCCAGGGCTGGGTCCGAGGACGGTCAGCAGGAACGCGAGACTCATTGCCGTGAGGAAAATTCGTCTCTTCCCGTCCCCGTGCCGTCTGGCCTGCATGTCCTTTCCTCCTCAAAAAAAGAAGGGCACGAGGATACCTCCGTTTGATCCTCGTGCCCTGAGTGCCGTTCCACAAACGTTGC
>WTHD01000176.1:0-4157 GCA_011523265.1 Candidatus Binatota bacterium | reverse complement strand
ACGAGGATACCTCCGTTTGATCCTCGTGCCCTGAGTGCCGTTCCACAAACGTTGCTGGAGACCCGCCCGTCAGTGCGTTGGGCTGACCGCCAGCATAGCACACTGCCCTCAAGAGGAAACGTGGCCTCCAATAGACATGCAGATGCGGGATACGTTTCCTCTTCGGCGAGTCGAGCGTCACTCCATGCGCGGGGGCTTCAGGTTAGAACCCAGCGTACCCTTAAAGACTTTGAAGAGATGATCGAGGTCCCACGGCCCCTGACTGTAAATCGTCCTTTCGGGCTTGAGATGGGAATACAGAGAGATTTTGTAGCCACTCGCCCCAAAGGCCTGCCCGTTGACATACTGGGCTTCATCACTGGCCAGGAAAATAACAATCGGTGCCACGTTGGAGGGGTCCAGCGGGCTCCCCTGGGCGGAACCGCTGCTCTCCGACAAGCCCATTTCCTGTGCAAAGTTGGCCGGAATCGTATCGGTCATGCGGGTGGCTGCGCCGGGCAGTATGGCGTTACAGGTAATATTATACTTTGCCAGGGCGTTGGCGCTGCTATACGTCAGTCCGAGGATACCGGCCTTTGCCGCAGCGTAGTTCGGCTGCCCCGGAGCGCCCAGAGCGGACCCGGAGGAGAAGTTGATAATCCGCCCGCTCTTCTGGCGACGCATCAGGGCCGATGCCGGGCGAATCGTACAGTAGTGGCCCTTAAGATGAACTGCCACCACTGCATCCCACTCTTCTTCGGTCATATTGAAGATCATCCGGTCACGCAGGATACCGGCGCAGTTGACCAGAATATCGAGCTGACCGAACGCATCGACCGCGGTCTGAATCAGGTTTTCTCCGCCCTGTACGGTGGCAATATTGTCCGTGCTGGCAGCGGCCTCTCCACCCGCCGCCTGGATTTCTTCAACCACCTGCTGCGCCGGAGCTTTGTCTTCCCCCTCGCCATCAACACTGCCGCCCAGGTCGTTCACCACGACCTTTGCCCCTTCTTTGGCCATGAGCTGGACAATACCCCGCCCAATACCCCGGCCCGAGCCGGTGACGACTGCAACTTTTCCGTCAAGCTTCCCCATGTTGATGCCTCCTTCTTTTTCCGTAGGGACACGGAGCCCCTACCGGTCTTATCCCTTTGGCAGGGTGTGTTCTCACTGGGTCATTGATGCCCGTGCAGCAACTCGGAATAGGTCGGCAATGGCCAGAGGCGGCCATCCACTACCGCTTCCAGCCGATCCGCTACGGTCCTTGCGGACTGCATCAGCGGTTTTATAGTTTCGTGGGCGTAAGACGCCGATTGCACAGGGCCATCGTCGGGAAAGTCGTCGAACGCCACAGCCAGTTTGTCGGTTTCAGTCAGCAATTGCTGAACGAGATTCGCCTTTTCGTCGAAAAGCTTGGACGAATAGCCAGATTCGGTGCCCACACGGGCGTCCTCGATAGCGACGGGAATGATCAGGGTCCGCAGGATATTCAGGAGAGTCCGTGCCTCGATCCAAAGCTCCGTCGCGTAGGCTTCTTGGAGGACGCCCTGACGCGCCGCAATCTCTCGTTCGTTGAAGATACCCAAGTCACCAAAGAGCTTGACATTCTTGGCCGACGTCAGCGCCTGATATGCCTCGGGGCTGCTCTTCAGGTGGATCAGGGTGGATTTTTCGGCGTGTGCATACAACTCCTCGGAGTAGCCGTTTCCACTGAAGAGGGCGCCCTGATTCTGCTTGATGGTTTCACGGATGACTTGATCAACTTCCTTGCCGGCTTCGATCTCATCGCACATATGCTTCAGGCTGTCCGCTAGCGCCGCGTTGACCATCGTCAGCGGGAAGGCGATATGCTGGTTTCCACCCACCGCGCGAAACTCGAACCGGTTACCGCACCAAGGGAATGGCGCGGTGCGGTTGCGGTCTTCCAGACTGGCCCGGATGTCGGCCACTGGCGCCGATATCTCGATCTGCTTGTGCTGCGTTTCGTAGGCGGTGAATTTGCCGCCCTCGGCGACCTTCTTCACGTGAGCTTCCAGGCGCTCGCCGAGGTGGAGCGTGATGATCGCTGGTGGCGCCTCCTGCGCACCCAACCGGTGATCGTTACCGGCGGTCGACACCCCACAACGCAGTAAGTCGCCATGCTTGTTCACCCCACGCAGCAGGGCTGCGACAAACGCGATGAAGCGGCGGTTATCGTTTTCGGTGTCCCCTGGCACGAACAGGTTGACACCGGTGTCGGTGTTCAGGCCCCAGTTGTTGTGCTTGCCGCTTCCGTTGATGCCGGCAAACGGCTTTTCATGGAAGAGGATGACGAAACCATGATCGAAGGCCAAGTCGCGGAGCACATCCATCGCCAGCACATTGGTGTCCGCGGCGAGGTTGGCCAGATTGAAGATCGGCGATATCTCATGTTGCGCTGGCGCGACCTCGTTGTGGGTGCAGTGGATCGAAATCCCGAGTTCCCACATCTTCTCGCGCGCCTCGGCCATATAGCGGTTCACCCGTGGCGACAGTCTAGCAAAATAGTTGGTCGACAGTTCCTGACCGCGCAGCGGCGCGGCCCCCAGCAGAGTGCGTCCTGTGGCCACTAGGTCTGGACGTGCTAAGTATTTTTCTCGGTCAACCAAAAAGAACTCCTGCTCCCAACCAACATTGCACACGACCTGCTTGGTGTCGGTGTCGCCGAGATGTGCCAACAGCCGCATGCTCTGCTCGTCGACTGCAAGGTCAGCGCGCAACAGCGGAGTTTTTTGGTCGAGCGCCTCGCCGGTCCAGGAAACAAAGGCAGACGGGATATACAGCGTCTCCCGGTAGACGAAGGGCGGAGAGCCGGTGTCCCAGCCGATATAGGCCGCCGCCTTATGTGTTTCGCGCAGCTCCCCGTTTGGAAACGACGACCCATCGGTCTCGGTCTGAAACAGCTCAGAGCCGGTCAGGTTGATAATCAACCGATCGGTCGCGAAATCCACCGCCACGAACGTCTCGAGCTTCTCTCCGTGAATCGGTCCTCGCATCGGCGAGAACCAGTGCGAATACCCGATACAACCCTTTGACTGGGCCCACTCCCGGATGGATTCCGCCAGCGCGTTCGCATCCTCCTTGTCCATCGGCAGTCCGGTCGCCCGACAGCGCGCAAAAGCGTAATAGATGTCTGGGTCGACCAGCTTCTTCAGGATTGCGTCATCCAGCACATTGCTGTTCATGTTCGCCAATGCCGGCGGCAGGGCGGCTGTCTGCGTCGGTGCGTCGTACGTGGAGTGCATCATGGCCACGGATTTTTCTTCCCCACCAGAGACGACAGCAACTTTTCCGTCAAGCTTTCCCATGCTGATGCCTCCTTTGTGTATGGGTTCACGGTGCGGCCTGGCAGCCTCAGCCTTTTGGCAGCCCGAGCACCCGGTCACCCAAGATATTCTTCTGTATTTCCGAGGTTCCGCCACCAATCGTCAGCAGGCGGTACCATAACGCGGCGCGCGGCCAGCGGCCGTTATCAATCGTGTAGTGTGAGCCTTGCGTAAGCTGGGCGTAGGGTCCGAGCAACTCGGTGGCAAACCGGGCGAGCCGCATATTGAGTTCCGAGCCGGCGAGCTTATTGACCGAGCCCTCCGGTCCGGGCGGATTGCCTTTGAGGCGTTTGCTGAAGCTGCGGAACATATTGTAGGTGATGGCTTTGCATTCGATGGCAAACTGCGCCAACTGCTGACGCACGGCAGGGTCCTCACAGGCGGGCCGACCGTTGATTTCCACTTCTTTGCTCACCTTGAGCAGCTCGGAGAACTGACGGTGGACGGGCAAGCCTGATCCAATCCCGGCGCGTTCGTGCATCAGGGTGGTGACCAGGACTTTCCAGCCCTCATTTTTTGGCCCGATCAGATTGGTCTTGGGCACCCGGACTTCCTCAAAAAAGACTTCGTTGAACTCGGAATCGCCCGTCATCTGGACCAGCGGTCGAACCGTCACTCCCGGCGTCTTCATGTCCACGGCCAGACAGCTTATCCCCCGATGTTTGGGTGCGTCGGGGTCGGTGCGGACAAAGAGCTGGATGAAATCCGCCCGGTGGGCAAAGCTGGTCCAGACTTTCTGGCCGTTCACCACAAAATAGTCGCCGTCCTCTACGGCTCGCGTCTGCATCGAAGCCAGGTCAGAGCCCGCATCCGGCTCGGACAGTCCCTCACACC
>WTHD01000205.1 GCA_011523265.1 Candidatus Binatota bacterium | reverse complement strand
GGACAACTCGGTTGGTGGTGGAACGAACGGCTTCCAGCGGGGAGTCTGTTGTCAGCCCTCGTATCGGCAGGAAAAAGAGCGTGAGGCCACCAAGCGTCAGCAGGAAGGGAAGTCGTGGCAGTTTCATGGACCGGATTCCTATTGCTCCGATAGCGCTTCTTGAACAATCCGTTCGCGTTGTTGGAGGTATCCGTCTTGAACGGCGCCGTACAAATCAACAGAAAATCGGTCAACATTCTCAAAAAGTTCAAGATTGAGCGAACGGAAGTTGACGGCGTTGCCCATTAACCAGCCGCCCCGCGCTGCGATGGTCTCGGGATATGTCGGTAAGAGGTAGTTCATGGGTTGCATGGCGCCGTCAACACTGAGACCAACCGCATCTCGAACGGTTGAGGGGCCAAAGAAGGGCAAGACCAGATACGGGCCGGGGGAGAGGCCGTACTGCCCCAGCGTCTGTCCGAAATCAGCATGGCTGGCTTCCAAGCCAAACCAACTGTCCGCGACGTCAAAAAACCCCAGGCCGCCGAGGGTAGTATTGATGACGAAGCGACCGACCTCCTTGCCGGCTCCGACCAGTTTCATTTGCAAGAGTTTATTGCCGAGCCGTGGAGCAATATTGATATTGTGAAAAAAGCGTCCCACCCCTTGCCGGGCACCGAGCGGCAGGATGGCAGCATAGCCGCTGGCAACCGGGTGTAGAATGTACTCGTCCAGCTTGAGGTTAAAGCTGAGCATTGCCTGGTTAAATGGTTCAAACGGATCGGCAATGGGTTGGGGAGCTACCTCGTCCTGGCCCGCACTCCCCATTTGCGCCTGGGCCTCGGTGAGCGAGAATCCAGACTGGACTATCCCCATTATACCTACTGCCAGTACCAGTTTTTTCAGCATCCTCCCCCCCCTTATAGGCTCACGAGGGCTCATCAAGACCGAGTGACCACAGGTCCGTACCCTCCTCGCCGTTCTGACGGTCCGGGCCGTTTCCCGTTGTCTGGTCTGGAGCCTGATTATTCCCTACATTACCGAAAATGAATTCTCCTATTACTTGTTGAATGTCGACCGGCTCTAGCGTCTTGTCAATAGTCCCTCCGGGCGCAATGGTGTCAGAGGAATAGCCCGGCGTGATGACGATATAGCGTTCACCAATCAGGCCCTTGGTCTTGATTGCCGCCTGTGTGTCTTCCTGTAAGGCAATATCGTTCCGAATTTTTAGGGTGACGCGGGCTTTGTAATCGGCCAGCCGAACGCGTTCGACCCTGCCTATTTCCACTCCTGCGAGTTCGATGACTGCTCCGTCCTGCAGCCCGCCTGCCGTGATAAAATCAGCGTACACGGGATAGCTGTCAGAGCCCAGCTCAACCTGGCCAAGCTGCAGGGAAAGATATCCCAGCAAGCCGCATACGCCAAGCAAAAGCGTACCTACAAACAGTTCTGCGTCAGCCTTCATACACCCTGAACTCGGATTTTAGTACACCTCGATGGGGCCTTCGAGCTGGCCGCTCATAAACTGCCGAACGATCGGATTGTTTGACGCCTGCAGGGCGCTGGGCGAACCAGACTCAACAATCACCCCTCCATGTAGCATAGCGATATGGGTGGCCAGAGAAAAGACCGCCGGGATCTCGTGGCTGACGACAACCGCAGTAAAGCCCAGCAACTGATGGAGGTCAAGAATAAGGCGATGAATGGCATTGACCCGGATTGGATCAAGGCCAGTTGTCGGCTCGTCAAATAAGAGGATCTCAGGGTCGGAGACGAGCGAGCGGGCTAGGGCCGCACGTTTGCGCATCCCGCCTGACAACTCGGAAGGGAATTTGGCATCCACACCGGCGAGTCCGACTTGGAAAAGGCGTTCATGGACTTTATCCCGAATTTCGGCTTCGCTTTTTCGGGTTTTTTCACGCAGGGGAAAGGCGACGTTGTCATACACGGACATGGAATCGAACAGCGCCCCGCCCTGAAAGAGCATACCAAATCGATTCCGAACCCGATTAAGGGCGCGTCGTCCCAAGCTGGTAATCTCCGTATCGTCTATCCAAACCTGTCCGGAATCGGGACGCATTAAGCCGATCAGATGCTTGAGTAAGCAGCTTTTCCCGGCTCCGCTGACCCCGACTACGACATACACCGCTCGGTCGGGGATATCGAGGTTCACCCCGGTCAAGACTTGTTGGCTACCAAAGGATTTACAGACATTAACAAGGCGGATCATGCGGCAACGCTCGATGCTGGCCTTATACGACTACACGAGGACAGAACCAATGAAATAATCCCACACCAGGATCAAAACCGCACACATCACAACGGATTGCGTTGTGGCGTGACTGACCCCCTCGGCCCCATGCGCGGCATAGAATCCTTTAAAACAGCTGACCCAGGCAACAATCACGCCGAACGAGAGCGATTTATACACACCCATCCAAATATCGCTGGAATCTGCCGCGCTGCTCATCTGCGTAAAATATGCCCCTGAACTGCCACCCAGCAACTCAACGCCGACAATATAGCCGCCATAAATACCAACCGTCACAAAAACGCTGTTCAAAAGGGGAAAGGTAACACAGGCCGCCAGAAAAATTGGGACCACTAAATACTTGATGGGGTTGAGGGCCATGACTTCGAGCGCATCTATTTGCTCGGTAATACGCATAATCCCGAGTTCGGCGGTCAGAGCCGAGCCTGCGCGGGCTGTAATCATCAGCGCAGACAGAACCGGGCCAAGCTCGCGAATCAGACTCAGTCCGACCATAGGGCCCAGCGCCTCCTCGCCACCAAAGCGCCGCAGGGCAATATATCCCTGCAGGGCCACGACCATACCCGTAAAGGCTCCCGTAAAGACGATGAGCAAGAGAGAACGGCTGCCGATAAAGTAAATACGGCGGACAAGCTGACCGCCTTGCAGAGGGGGGCGAAAGATATCGATCAGAGTTGTGCCAAGAAAGACCCCCATGCGACCCATTTCGCGCAGGGTGCCAAGGGTCAGACGCCCACACGAGCGGACAAAGCGGAGCACTCCTCTTCCTTTCTCATGATAGCCTGGAGACTGACGGCATGCGGCGTGTAATGAGCGGGTCTGCTAAGATCGCGTTGGGACTGAAGCCTCTCTAACGATGTCTCGTCCCCTACCATAGGCGCGCCGTTGACTCAAGAGAGCCCCGCCCTCGGGGAGGGGCGGTCCTCTTGTCAGATGGACCAAAAGAGGGATATGTTTTCTCTATTGTCTACAGTACGTGGAGGAAACACTATGGCAAACGCTGGTGGCGTATCACCTGTGGAAGAACCCCCGCTACGGGTTGTTGAAGACAGTGCTGTTGCTGAGAAAGAATCGCCCAAAAAGCAGTGGAAAAAATTGCGTGAGATATTGGCCCGCCACCATGGAGAAAAAATTCTCATCATCCTGGTGGGCTACCCTGACCCTGATAATATCGCTTCCGGTCTGGCGCATCAGTTTTTGGCCAAAGAGTTCGACATCGAAGCGACGCTGCTGTGCTTTCATGAGGTCAGCCACCATGAAAACCGTGCGTTGGTGAAGCGCCTTGAGATCGACTTGCAACTCTATGACGAGGAATTCGACCTCACGCCGTATTCTGCCTACGCGCTGGTTGATACCCAAAATCCAGAGACGCCTATTTCGGATAAACTGGGCGGCAAGACTCTCCTCTCCTTTATCGATCACCACCGTCGTCTGGGGACTCCGCTGGCTGAATTTGTCGATATCCGGGAGGACGCGGCCTCGACTTGTGCCATCTATACCGAATATTTACGGACGCAATATCCCGAGGGTCTGAACCCTGGCGAGACTGACCAGGTGCGGCTGGCCACCGCGCTCATGCACGGCATTCGTTCTGATACTATGGCGCTGATTGAAGCCAGTCGATTAGAATTTGAGGCTGCGGCGTATTTGTGGCCGTGTGTGGATCAGCCCCTCCTGAAGACGATTTCGGAGAAGTCCTTGCCGCCGATTGTCATGGATATGATTCAAAAAGCCCTGGAGCGGAAACAGGTGTTTGATTCTTTTGTGTTTACCGATGTGGGATTTGTGCGGGGCGAACACCGCGATGGGATCCCCCAAGTCGCAGAATTCTTGCTCCAGCGAGAAGGCACAGACACCGTCCTTGTCTTTGGCATTGTGGACGGTAAGACGGTTGATGGCTCGCTCCGTACACGGAGCGATACCGTAAACCCGGATGCGTTCTTGAAAAAGCTTTTTGGCCTTGATGAAGACAGAAAGTCGTACTACGGGGGTGGAAACGTCAAGGACAAGGGTGGCTTTCAAATCCCGTTGGGCTTCCTGGCCCAATCGCCCAATAGGGACATGCTCTACGAAATGACCTGTAGCGTCGTGCAGGAGCGCTTCTTCAGGGCGATCGGTATCAAAGAATAAACCGTCAATAGTGTATCTTCGCTTCCTCTATCGCTTCATTCTCCAATGATATGAATCCATGTCGCTAGAAGGGCGGGCATCATCTCCATGAGAGATGCCTGCCAACCCACCTTACCTACGAAAACGCGATACGCGAGCCGATCCGGATATACAGAGCTTGACGCACAGTTGAACACAGGAGGCCATCATGGCAGACGAACAAAGCGGTGACCTGACCTATGATATTCCGGCTGCTGTACAGGGACAGACTGCCATTGATCCGGATACGTATCAGCAAATGTATGAGCGCTCGGTCCGCGACCCGGAAGGGTTCTGGGCGGAACACGCCGAAAAACAGGTTGAGTGGTTTCAAAAATGGGACAAGGTCCTGGAGTGGGATTTTCACAAGGCTGATATCAAATGGTTTCTCAACGGCAAGCTCAACGTCTCGTATAATTGCCTAGACCGGCATGTTAACGCCGGGGCCGGCGACCAGACCGCTCTCATCTGGCAGGGCAATAATCAGGATGAAAGCCAAAAGTTTTCGTACGCTGAGCTTTTGGGCCAGGTCTGCCAGTTTGCTCATGCGCTCAGGGCGCTTGGCGTAAAAAAAGGGGATCGCGTATGTATCTATATGCAGATGATCCCTGAACTGCCGGTGGCCATGTTGGCCTGTACGCGGATCGGGGCGGTCCACTCCATCGTGTTTGGCGCATTTTCACCGGATTCCCTGCGTGATCGCATTCAAGACTCGGAATGTAAGCTGTTGATTACCCAAGATACCGGACTGCGTGGGGCGAAGAACGATATCCCCATGAAGGCCAACGCCGATACCGCGGTGGCCGAATGCCCGTCTATTGAGCATGTGGTTGTCGTCCGGCGCACCGGACACGAGGTCCCCATGCAGGCAGACCGCGATGTCTGGTGGCACGAGCAGGTGGCAACCCAGCCGACGACGTGTGAGCCGGAGTTCATGGACGCGGAAGATCCGTTATTCATCCTGTATACCTCCGGATCGACCGGCAAGCCCAAGGGTGTGCTGCATACGACGGGCGGCTATCTGGTCTACGCCTCCATGACCCACCGCTATGTGTTCGACTATCGGCCGGGAGATATCTACTGGTGTACGGCTGATATTGGCTGGGTGACCGGGCATAGCTATATCGTCTACGGCCCGATGGCGAACCGGGCGACGACCATGATGTTCGAGGGGGTGCCCAATTACCCGGATTTCGGTCGTTTCTGGCAGATTGTCGAGCAGCATCAGGTGAATATTTTCTATAC
>WTHD01000459.1 GCA_011523265.1 Candidatus Binatota bacterium | reverse complement strand
GAGCAGTGCAGGCCATGCTATCTGAGTGCCTAGCGGTCTTGCAAGGTCGCTTGTGGGTGTCGTGATAAAAAAAGGGCACCCTGCAAGCGGTGCCCTGTATCGAGAGTGCAATCGTGCTCCCTGTCCGTTGCTCTCCCTGAGAGCTGCACACGAGAGACTATTTTTTCTGCATCTCAGCACCGCAGCACTTGAGTGCGCCATCGCCACCTTTGGTCACGATGACCTGCACACCGCAGCTTCCACACAGATACATTTTCCCGAGTTGGGTTGCCATACTGCTGCCTCCTGTTTTTCTCTTAGCGTCCGGTAAATCGAGGTTTCCGCTTGACTAAGAAGGATTCCACGCCCTCGGCCCGATCCTGGGTTGTCTGGAGAAGGGCATACAAGTCTTCTTCCAACCGCACCCCCTGGTCAAGCGTCAGGTCCATTGCCTTATATACCGCCTCTTTACCGAGTCGTAAAGCGATAGGGCCTTTGCCTAACAGACCGGACAGGACCTCGTCAACACGGGTCAAGAAGCCGTCCGTAGCAATCACTTCGTTGACCAGTCCGATGCGATACGCCTCGGCGGCGTCAAGCTGTTTGCCGGTGAGGATGAGTTCCAATGCCTTTGCCTGTCCGACTACACGCGGCAGGCGTTGCGTCCCTCCGCCAAAAGGAATCATCTGCTCGGTAACCTGGGGGAGGCTGAACCGGGCCGTCGAAACGGCCAGACGGAGGTCGCAGGCGAGGGCCAACTCCAGACCGAGTCCGAACGCGTTGCCATTGAGAACCGCCAGCGTCGGTTTTGTGATAGCCGCAAGCGCTTCGACGCACTGGATGGAACCGAACTGCTTACGAATTCTCTGCGCGGTGTTGGCCGCTTGTGTCAGGCCCTCACAAAAGCTGTGGGACGAGCCGGTCAGGACACCGATTTCGACCGCGTCGTCCTCCTCGATGGCCTGGCAGGCGGCTGCTATCTCCCGGTCCATCCTGGGCGTAAGTCGGTTGCCCTGACCCGGACACGACAAGCGCAGCCAAGCCACTTTCCCTTGAATCTCATACACCAGATCGGCCACACCCAAACCTTAACAGAAAGGGCGTCCAATAAGGACGCCCCTGCTTACTATTCGTACTGCGCCTTGAGCTCTTTCTTGAGGACTTTGCCTAACGGGTTCTTGGGCAGCTCGTCCAGGAAATTGATCTCCCCTGGTTTCTTGAAGCTGGCCAGCCGTTCCTTACAGAAGTCGCCAACTTCGTCTGCGGTAGCTGTCTGGCCCGGCTTGAGGGCGACAAAGGCCACGATCTTTTGTCCCCAATCGACGTCAGGCACACCGATAATGGCCGCCTCGTCGACTGCCGGATGGGCGTGCAGGACCGCTTCGATTTCAGCCGGTGCAATGTTTTCACCGCCACGAATGATGATGTCGTCCTTGCGGCCAACCAGATAGACATAGCCGTCTTCGTCGATATAACCCATGTCGCGAGTATGCAGCCAGCCGTTTTCATCCAACAGGGCGGCGGTCGCGCTTTCCTGATTGGCGTAGCCCTTCATCACGCGCGGGGTGCGAATGACCACCTCACCGATCTCATTGGCCGGCATCTCTTTATTATCGTCATCAAGAACCTGGACTTCCACGTCGGGCAGGGGTTTGCCGACCGAGGTCAGACGCTTCAGATTACGCTCAACCTCTTCCGGCGTGCCGTTCAGCTTATGATCGTCCGGTCCAAGGACGGTCAGGGTCGAGTTGGTTTCGGTCTGGCCAAAGGCATTCACAAAACCGGTCGAATCCGGGAACATATCAATGGCCTTACGAATGACGGGGAAGGCCATGGGCGCGCCGCCATAGGAGACGTTCTGCAGACTCGACAGATCATAATTCGAGAACTCGGGATGATCGATCAGTTGTTTCAGCATCGTGGGCACGACAAAGGCGTGGGTCACCTGTTCGTTCTGGACGGCCTCCAACCACTCCTGGGTATCGAACTGACGCAGGATGGCGATCTTCCGGCCGTTCCACAGCGCGGTCATGATGTTCATCGTGCCGGCAATATGATAAAGCGGCGCGCACAGTAGTGAGGTGCCACGTGGGGTCCCGTCCGCCATCTCGACGGTGCCGATGACATAGTTGGTGAACCCGCCGTAGGTCAGCATCACGCCCTTGGGCAAAGACGTCGTGCCGCTGGTATACATCAGGATGGACAGGTCGCCCTCATCCACCTCGGCCTCCTCGATATCCGGCGAACCCTGCTCAATAAAGTCGTCGTAGTGCAGCATATCGTCATGCCGCGCTTCGATCGTGACATACTTCTCCACGCAGCCGAGATTGGGCTTGAGGCTATTGATCAGGTCGATATAGCGATCGCCCACAAACAGAATTTTGCTCTCCGCCGCGGTAATCATATATTCCAATTCCGGGGGCTTGGCCCGATAGTTCAGCGGCACAAAAGTCGCGCCCAGCGTTGCCGTGGCATAATAGGCCTCGATGTACTCATTGCAGTTTGTCTGCAAGATCGCCACGCGGTCACTCGCCTGAATTCCTTGGTCGCGCAAACTGCTGGCCAGCCGTTTGACCCGATCCAGCAGTGTTCCATAGGTCAACCGGTTCCCTTCGAAAGCCAGGACCTCTTGGTCCGGAAACATCATGCCCGGAATACCGATGAACTGTGACGTATTCATGCCTGCTCCTTTACCAGTGCAAATAGATTTTGTTCCAGTCGTAAGCCATCGGATAAATTCAGGTCAGCCCCTTGTCGGACGGCCCGTTTTGCCAGCCTTACAACTGTCGGATTATAACGGGACAGTGTGTATGCCAGAGATTTGGCCTCCGTCAAGAGGGTAGCCAAGGGAACCACCTGATTTACCAGGCCAATCTGGAGGGCCTGGTCGGCCTTCAGCCGCTTTCCGGTGAGGACCATGTCCAGGGCGCGGCCCAGCCCGATGGCACGGGGCGCGGTCTGCGTCCCGCCTACCCCAGGGATCATACCCAGGCCGGTTTCCGGTAGAAAAAAGACCGTATCGTCCGCGGCAATGCACAAATCACACAGCAGCGCCATTTCCATCCCGCCGCCGACGGTATAGCCGTGGACCGCCGCAATGGTCGGTTGGGGCAGGTGCAGCAGAAGCCCCCAGTTATCCCGCTGCCAGCGCACCTCACGAGCCCGCACCGGAGAGGGAGCTGAACCGAATTCTGAAACATCTCCGCCGGTCGAAAAGGCCGGGCCTTCTCCGCGCAGGATCATGACCCGGACCTCAGGGTCGTCCCGGACGGCCTGAAGAATTTCGTGCAAATCGTCCCGCATCTCCACGTTATAGGCGTTGAGCATGTCAGGCCGGTTGAGGCTGACAACGGCGACACTGCCGTCTTTTTCGTACAGGACTGCGGGAGAAGGCATACACGCTCTTTAAAGAGTAACCGTGTCCAGCATCTCATGCGGTATTGGAGGACATGTTTACTCTTTATGCCGAATAGACAATCTGGCCGTCAATGATTGTTGTCTGGACGTTTACCCGGCTGAGCGCTTCAGCCGGGAGGCTCGTCAGGTCGCTGTCGAGGATAACCACATCCGCACGCATGCCGGGAATGATGCGGCCGGTCTGATCTTCCTCAAACCCGACCCAGGCTCCTGCTTGGGTGAACAGACCCATTGCCTCAAGACAGGACAAACGTTCGGCGGGATTGAGAACCATTCCAGTGTGGGACTGGCGCGTAACGGCAGCCTGAATCGCCACCAATGGAGCCTGTGGGGCGATCGGACAATCTGAGCTGCCGACAACGGGAATGTTGTGATCCCGGAGGCTTTTTGCCCGGTACAGCCAATCGTGCACATCTGTATCAACTGCTGCTGCATATTTATCGCCATAAAAATGCAGAAAGCCCGGCTGCATCACCACCGCACAGCCTGTCTCGGCCAGGGTGTCGAGAAACGGCGGGGGACAGAGCGTGCAGTGTTCAATCCGGTGCCGATGATCGTGGCGAGGCAACCGTTCTAGCGCCTGCTGAATCGCTTCGAGGGCCGCGCAGACGGGAGCCTCTTCAACCGCATGGATGGCGACCTGAAACCCGCGGCGATGCACCTGCCAGACCATTTCAGCCAGGTCGTCTGGCGCGGGATACAACTCGCCTCCGCTTTCGTGCAGCATAATTTTAATACTGCCAAGCCGCACTTGGCCGGACCGGTCAAAGGCGGTGAGGCCAGCCTCTCGCACCTGAGAGAACGCCTCAGCCCCGACCATCACTGTTGCATGGGGACGTATGACGCCGTTGGCTCGTAAGGCGGCGAAGCGTCCGAGAGCCTCAAGCGTGTTGCCGGCACTGGCATCGTGAAACGAACAGACTCCGTTTCTGAGTAATTCGTTGTTGACCTGTTGTAATCCGGCCTGAAACTCCTGCGCCGGGAGCGGAGGTATGACAGTTCGTAGAAACGACTCCAATTCGTAGACCACGCCCGTTGGTTGTCCACTGGCGTCGCGTTCGACATTTCCACCCTTTGGCGGGATAAACTGGGCGTGGATGCCGGTTTGCCGGAGCGCGGCGCCATTCAGAACGGCCGCATGGCCGGTCCGATGACGCAGGATGATAGGCTGCTCGGTCGAGATGGCGTCAAGGTCGTGTCGATTCGGATGGCGTTTCTCATGAAGAAAGAACTCGTCATAGCCATAACCGCGCAGCCAGTCTTGCGAGCCGAGAGCCTCCAGGCGGGCCTGGAGTTGAGACTGGATTTCAGCAATCGACCGGGCTGCACTCAGGTCTGCGCCGCAGTAGCGACTCGCCCAGGCAAAGAGATGCAGGTGAGGGTCGATAAAGCCCGGCAGTACCGTTTTCCCGGCACACGATAGGGTCTGTGTTTTCGGAGAGACAAAGGCGCGCAGTTCCTGTTCAGTGCCGACCGCGAGAATTGTTCCTGCCGCAATAGCAACGGCCTGGGCTTCAGGCCGGTCTGGATTAAAGGTGAGAATACGCCCACCGTAGAGCAGCAGGGCCGCGGTGTGGGGTACGGAAGACATAGCCCCCAGCCAAAAAGAGAAAGAGCGAGGTTTCCCTCGCTCCTCACTGTCCTTTGTCCTGTTTGTAATGGATTGCTATCAGTCAGACGACGGAAGCGGCTTGGCTTCCTTGAGCGGCATTTCTTTATCGCAGCAGTTGAGTGCGCCGTCGCCCGGCTTGTTGCAGAGCACCTCGGTCCCGCACTCTTCACACGTATAGCGTTTACCCAGTTGTGCCATTGATCCCTCCTGTCGTGATATGCCTCTACGAGTAATATCTACTGTAGAAATGGTAACTTGATCACTTCGGCTATCATGTCCGTATCCGGCCTGTCAATCCGCAGCCGGGTGCCCGGCTCGCCATGTTCGCGCCGGACATAGCCCAGAGCAATCGGCCGGCCCAGGGTTGGGGAGGTTGTGACACTGGTCAGCCAGCCGACTTCCTTGTCGTCCTTCAAAAGTCGGTCGCCTCGTGTCGGCAACACAGCCTGCCCTTCATCTTGCAGCAGAAACCCGCTGAGCAGACGATTCATATGCCCGCGCGCCGACGCCCGCTCGACGACTTCCTGTCCCAGATAACAGCCCTTATTAAAACTAATGGCTCGGTCGAGGCCGACCTCCAGCACGATTCTGTCCTCGTCCATATCGAGTCCATACCACGGAATACCGGCCTCAACGCGCAATATATTCAGCGC
>WTHD01000473.1 GCA_011523265.1 Candidatus Binatota bacterium | reverse complement strand
CAATAATATGTATGTGATCGAAACCGGTGGACTGCGGTTTCTGCACTGGGGCGACAACCGACAGAACCCGCCCGAACATATTTGGGAGATGGTGGGCGATATCGACGTGGCGTTTTTGTCGGTCAGCGACGACGGACATATCCTGACGCCCAAGTGGGCCGACGTGGTTATGAAAAAGCTCGGGGCCAAAATCGTCATCCCGTCTCATTACTACATCCACGGGATCGGGGTGCCGCACGCCGGCGGTCTGGAACCCGCCTTGGAGTGGACCAAGACCCACGAACACACCATGCTCGACGGCCATACTCTGGTTCTCACGCCCGAGCAAGTAAAGCCGTATAACCAACATGTGATGTATTTTGGCAACCATGTCCCCTTTGCCGTCACCGGCACGCCACCGGAACCGCAGCCGGACATCCCGCCGGTTCCCGAGCCAGCCAAAGCCTGGGAGCGCTTTGCCCATTAATTCGCATTTTCCTATTAACCCGAAAGAGGCCCCTACAAGGAGAAGCGTATGAAATTAGTCACCTTTACCCAGTCCGGAGCGACCCGCATCGGCGTGGTGGACGGCGAGAAAGTTGTTGACCTGGCTGCCGCTGCCCCAGACCTCCCCACTGAGATGTGTGCCTTCCTGGCCGCCGGCCCGGATGCCCTGGCAAACGCCCGGCAGGCTGCTGAAAAGAGTGCCGCCCGGCTTGCGTTGGCCGACGTGACCCTGGAAGCGCCGATTCTCCGACCGCCAAAAATTCTGGCGGTCGGCCTCAACTACCGAGACCATATTGAAGAAACCGGCATGAAGACGCCGGAAATTCCCATGATCTTCAATAAGCAATCCACCTCCGTGACCGGGCCGGGCAAAGGTATCCACATCCCGCGCGCCTCGGACCAGGTGGACTACGAAGGCGAGCTGGGGGTGGTCATTGGCCGCTACTGCCGCCACGTGCCAAAGAACCGCGCCGCCGAAGTGGTAGCCGGTTATACTATCGCCCACGATGTCAGCGTGCGGGATTGGCAGATTCGCGTCCCGACCTTCACCATGGGTAAATCGTTCGACACCCACTGCCCGCTGGGCCCCTACCTGGTAACGTCGGATGAAGTCGGCGACCCGCATACCCTGGACCTCAAAACCTGGGTGAACGGCGAGCTGCGGCAAAGCTCGAATACCTGTCAGTTGCTGTTCGACTGTT
This sequence comes from Candidatus Binatota bacterium, assembly GCA_011523265.1. Classification (GTDB taxonomy): domain Bacteria; phylum Desulfobacterota; class Binatia; order Bin18; family Bin18; genus Bin18. The sequence goes on along the minus strand of WTHD01000473.1, from coordinate 4,483 downwards.
TTGAGTTGATCGAGCACCTGTCAACGAGTTTCACCTTGGAGCCGGGTGATGTCATTTCCACGGGGACCCCGAGCGGTGTGGGTTTTGCCATGAAACCGCCCAACTACCTCAAGCCGGGCGATACCGTCAGAATTGCTATCGACAAGCTGGGCGAGTTGGAAAATCCGGTGGTCGCCGAGCCGGAGAATACGGTCAGGATGTAGGCAATCTCCTCCAGACAGTGACGCACGGAAACTGAGGATACAGCATGAGACTTGAAGGCAAGGTCGCAGTGATCACCGGTGGGGCCAGTGGTATGGGGCGCTCGACCGTCCTGCGTTTTCTGGACGAGGGCGCGCGGGTGGTGATTGCAGATTTCAACGAAACAAACGGTACGGCGGTTGTGGCTGAAGCCGAAAATGCCGGGCATGGCGACGCGGTTCGTTTTATTCAAACGGACGTGGCCAAAGAAGCCGACGTTGAGGCCATGATCGGTCTGGCAACGTCTGCATTCGGCCAGGTCGATATTATATTCAACAATGCCGGCGTAGGCGGAGCGGTGGGTCCGGTCTGGGATATTGAGGTTGAGGAGTGGGACTATACGTTCGATGTGCTCACCAAGGGGGTGTTCCTTGGCATCAAACACGCCGCACGCGCCATGAAGCAACAGGGCCACGGTGGAGCGATTATTAATACCGCCTCAACCGCAGGTTTAAGCGGCGGCAGCGGACCGCTCGTCTACTCAGCCGCCAAAGCCGCGGTGATCAACCTGACAAAGGCCGCGGCCGTACAGCTCGCGCCTGACCGGATTCGCGTCAACGCGATTTGCCCTGGAGGGATTTTGACCGGTCTGACGGAGCGGGGCGACCCGGCAGCGAGCGCCAAAGCCCTGGCGACGTTTCAACCCTGGCCGGAACATGGCAGGGGCGAAGACATTGCCGGCGCCGCGCTTTTTCTGGCGAGTGATGATTCAACCTTCGTCACCGGCGAAGCCCTTGTTGTTGACGGCGGTCTGACGGCCATTGGCCCGGACATGTGGCGCCGCTTTGGCATGAAACAAGAAGCGCAGGCGCGGAACAGTCATATCAATCGTGGCACCACTGGCGAGGCCATGACTTCGAGACCGGTCAAATCGCTGGACTAGCCCGGCTCGTCGAATGCACTTGGGCCGACCCTGGGTCAAGAAGATGTGGAGGTGGAGTATGAGGTGGAGGACAAACGTGCGCAGGTACGGACTGTGCGTCATGGTAAGCCTGGTGCTCGGGCTGACCGGCCTGACCGGCTGTGCGTCGTACGAAAAGCGAACCATGGTTGTAACCGCCTACTCGTCCGACAAAATCAGCACCAATTGGCGGCGAGGATGGATATTTTTCTGGCGGGCGTATGTCGCCAGTGGACCGAATAAGGGCAAACGAAAAATTGTTGGCCAGACCGCCAGCGGCACCAAGGCCAAGTACGGCACCATTGCCGCGGACACCCGCTATTATCCGTATGGAACGGTCATGAAAATCCCCGGTTATGGCAAGGGGGTGGTCGAGGATATCGGCAGCGCGATTAAGGGCCCCAATCGGTTGGACGTGTATTTTTCCACCCGGAAGAAAGCGCTCAAGTGGGGTCGGCAAAAGCTGGTTGTGAAAGTCCGGCAAGATTAGCGGATTCGAGCCATGCAGAACGAAACGTCTTTTCTCCGGGAGCAACTCAAGGCGCGGCCCTGGTGGATGAACATCCTCTTTGTCTGGTGCATCCTCCTGGCCCTGGGCGTTCCCATTGAACTGCTCACCAGGCCGGTGGCGGAAGACATTGAGGTCTGGTTCGGTATTGAGTTCATGGGCTGGGCGGCAAAGGCCGGCGGCCTGCTGCACGCGCTCGTGTTTGCTGCGGGAACCTGGGGCTTCTGGAAAATGCGGCCCTGGATGTGGCCCTGGGCCGCGCTCTATGTCGCCCAGGTCGCCCTGAGCCATCTGGTCTGGAGTGAGCTCAGCCCACACGGCCGGGGCTGGCCCATCGGGCTGCTGCAAACCGCCGGGATTTCGATTATCGTCGTCCTGCTGTGGCGGGCGAGGCCATTGTTTCAGAACGACGAGACCCCAGCTCCCTAGCTCGCACCCACATGGGGAGCGGATGTTGAATCAGGGGCCGGACACATCGCAACCTACACCTCCGGCTGTCGGGTATGCCACTCGGTTGCCTGTTCGTAGGCGTAGGCGGCCTGCATGATCGTGCCTTCTTCTCCGTGCCGCCCGACAAGCTGGACGCTGAGCGGCAGGCCGTCGTCCGTAAAGCCGCACGGCAGGTTGACCGTCGGGCTACCGCTGAAATCCATGGGCGCGGTAAAGGGCAACAGGGCAGGGATATTGTCGGGCGGGAGCACAGCCTGCGGCGAGAAGTCCTTGACCGCCATCGGCGGGGTCGCCATAGCCGGGCACAGCAGCATATCTACCTTTTGCAATGTCTCGTCAATCAACCGGCGGGTATACTGGCGGGCGACATGTGCTTTGACGTAGTGTGCGCCGGTGACTTTGATCCCGTCTTCCAGGAACGCCCGAAACGTGGGTCCGTATTCATCAGCCCGAGACGGAAAAGTCTCGGCGTGCGCCGCCGCGGCCTCTGCCGCGCACATGGCGTACCAGAGGGGCGTGGCGTCGTTGATCTGCGACACGTCCACCTCGTGAATCTCGGCTCCCAAGTCTCGAAAAACATCAACGGTGGCCAGCACGGCACTGCGCACGACCGGGTCAACGCCGGTGGTGCAGTAGGCTTCGTCCACCCCGATCTGGAGGCCCTGGGCTCCGTTGTAAACGGTGTCCATATAGTCGCGCACCGTTTCGCGACGAGTGGTTGGATCGTTGGGGTCAAAGCCGGCAATCGTGCGTAAAATCGCGGCGGCATCAGCCACGCTGCGCGTCATCGGCCCGACATGATCCAGGCTCTCTCCCAGAGGAAACACGCCATAGCGGCTGACTTTGCCATAGGTTGGTTTGACGCCAACAATGCCGCAGGCGGCGGACGGGAAACGGATCGAACCGCCCGTGTCCGAGCCCAATGAGCCAAAACACAGACAGGCCGCGGTTGCCACCCCCGACCCGCTCGACGACGCGCCCGGCCAGTGCTCGGCACTCCACGGGTTGACCGGCGGCTGCATGGAGGGATGGTAGCCGGACAGGGCAAACTCGGTCATGGCCAGTTTACCCAGCATGACGGCTCCGGCTTCATAAAACCTCTCAACCACGGTGGCGTTGAAATCCGGCTTGAAATCCGCATACATCGGCGAGGCCGCGGTGGTGGGAATGCCCTTGGTGTAACACAGGTCTTTGACCGCAATCGGCACCCCGTGCAGCAGCCCGCGGTACGTTCCGCTCTGGATCTCTTGTTCTGCGGCTTTGGCCTGTTCCAAGGCCAGGTCGGCCGTGACCGTAATATAGCTGTGGAGCGTGCCGTCGAGCGCGTTAATGCGCTCAAGCATGGCCTGGGTCAACTCGACCGGCGAGACTTCCTTTTGCTTGATCAGCCCGGCAACCTCGGTCAGCGTTTTCGTACACAGTTCGGTAACGTTCGCCATAGCGCGGCCCTCCTTATATTTTTCACGGGGGATGTTTCCCCCGAGCCCCCTCTTTCTCTGAGCATTTTCTCTTATCAGGGGAAAGGCTACAATACTTGACCATGACATACCACCCTGCTCTGCTCAGGGCAGTCAAGGATTTTAATTCCGGTCGCTATTTTGAGGCTCACGAGCATTTGGAAGAGGCCCTGGATGAGGTGGAAGACGATGACAATACCTGGGAGATGTTCGTCGGCCTGATTCAAATCGCAGTGGGCTATCATAAATATGCCTCCGGCTATCCGGGCGGAGTAAAAATGCTGGGAAAGGGGCTGAAGAAAGTTTCGTCACTCCCGGAGGAATGTGCCGGAGTCCGCTTGGAATCACTCCGCCAGCGCGTTCGGCAAGACCTGGAGAGTCAGAAAAATATCCGAGCGTCTTCACCAAGAATCCAATTAGTGCGTACCTAGACAGGACTGAAAGGAGAATTCATGGAGATCGGAACGACTATTTGCATGCCCACAAATGCCAAGGTCTGGCTCATAACAACGCTCATCGTCACCAGCTTCGGTTTCCAGCCCTTCCCGTCGTATGGAGACCAGCATGCGACGGCTAAAAGCGGTGAGGTGCATTCCACCCCATTGGCCGCCCCACTTGATCTTACCGTTGTCGATAAATTACTGACGACCACACGCACGGTGCGAAGGCGGCTCGACCTGACTCGTCCGGTTGAACCGGAGGTTATCGAGGAAGTCATCGCAATCGCCCTCCAGGCACCGAGCGGCAGCAACCAGCAGAATTGGCGTTTTATGGTCGTGACCGACCCGGACAAGAAAAAGATCGTCGCGGATCTGTACCGACAAAGTTTCGAGAGCTATGCAGGCCCACGTCCCTCCGGTACACCGACAACCTCGGGACAGCGCATTGCCGTCTCGGCGTGGCATCTGTCCGATCATATGCATGAGG
>WTHD01000375.1 GCA_011523265.1 Candidatus Binatota bacterium | reverse complement strand
GGAAATGGCCCGTCTCCGGCGGGAGTGTAAACCCGGATGGGCTGTTTGCCGGCAACCCCGGGTATCAGCCGATCTTCGACCGCGCCGACCGGCTCGGGGTCATCCGTCACCCCCCGGGCGGCTTCCATGGCGGCCCGCGCCTCCTGGGGTGAGAGATGATGTAAGGGGGGGCCGGCAGCGGCCATTTGTTCGAGGGCTTTTGCGACTTGGGGATGGAGTGGCATGGCGTTTTCCTTTCATCCGAGTGCACATCATGTCAGAAAATTACGTATGAGCCGGACACATTCGGCCGGCTTTTCCAGTGGTGGACAGTTGCCGCACTGCGGAATGATCTCCAGGCGAGCGTTGGGGAGCGCGTGCTGATACAAGGTGCCGCACTCCGGCGGTACGATCCGGTCGTCCTGCCCCCAGATAATGAGAGTCGGCAGATGCACCCGGCCCAGCAGCCCAGGCAGACTGGGGCTGAACATATACGGCTTCCAACAGTAGCGTACCAGGGTTTCCTGGTTACGCGTTTGGATGTCGCGCTCCTCCTTGGACGGCTTACCCTGGAACAGTTCGGCATACTCGGCAACCTGCCGCGGATCGAAATACGCCAGTTGTCGGGTGCCCTCCTGCCCGTGCAGAAAGATATCGGCAATTTCACCGTCCCGCGGTTGGATACCGGCCGCGTCAATCAGGATGAGCCGGTCGAATGTCCTGGGCGACATGACCGCCATTTCCGCTGCCAGCCAACCGCCGATGAAGTGGCCGGCCAGGGTCACCTGAGACAGGTCCAGGGCATCCAGCAGCCATAAACTGAAGCGGGCCAGGTCCGTGAAGGATTCGAGCCAGGCGGGACGCTCGGACTGGCCAAAGCCCGGACAGGTTGGCGCGTAGACGGTAAAGGACTCGGCTAACTGTTCGTGATACTGCCGCCAGCCAAGGCTGCCTTCCGCGCCGTGCAACACGACCAGCGGCTCGCCCCGGCCGCCCTTCAGATAATGAATCCGGGCGCCGCCAACCTCGATAGCGTGTTCCGCGTGTTCTGGCATGGTCTCGCTCTTGTTCTATGGCGCTTGTTCAAAGGGTCCGGACAATCCCAGCTCTCTCCCCATTTCCCGGACTGCCGGAAGCACGTCATGCTCCATGAGGGCTAAACAGCGCATCGTGTCTGCATGTCCGATGGTGCCATCGTTTGTCCAGACGCCAAGAATACCGGGACGAACAACGCTGAGAACTTCGCGCAATTTTCTGACCACCGTATCCGGGTTGCCGACAACAACCCGGTTGCTCTCCACCACCTTTTCCCAGCCCGCGGCATCAACGCCGCCGTAGAGGGGGTCAGGCCGGAGCGAATAGCGCCGGTACTGGTCCACAATACGCTTGGCCCCTTCGCGCGAGTTATAGCCCGGTGGGGCCATGAAGTCTCCCGGTAGCGGTACGCGACCGACGCCGGCATTTCCGATCAGAAAGCCCTTGCCGACCTCATACGCTTTTTCGTCCGTGTCCTGGACATGGACGCGGACGAGATAGCCAAAGTTTTGCGGACCCGGTTCATAGCCCACCTGCTTCGCGGCATCGGTATAAATGGCGGTCAGGTCCAGGGTCACCTGGGGGTCGGTCTCCAGATAGATGTAGGGATAGTGGTGCTGGGCACACCAGATCAGCGTCTCCGGGCTGCCGATACCGGGAATCCAGATGGGCGGATGCGGCTGTTGGAGCGGCCGTTCGAATGGGTTGACCACCCGAAACTGGTAATGCTTACCCTCCCAGCGCCACGGCCCCGGCGTTGTCCAGGTTTTGACAATCAGGTCATGCGCCTCTTCAAAACGCTCGCGGTTATACACCGGGTTGGTGTTCGTTGCCCAGCTCTCAATACCCGTTCCCCGCACAAAGCCCGACACAAGCCGGCCCCGAGAAATCATATCGATCTCCGCCAGTTCCTCGGCCAGACGCAGCGGGTTATCGAAAATCGGGAGCGGGTTGCCCAGCAGGACGATTTTTGCCCGTTTGGTGGTGCGGGCCAGGATGGCGGCTTCGAGATTCATGGCCGCGCCCATACACGTCGGAGTATTATGATGCTCGTTCAGCATCAGGCCGTCGAAGCCCACCTCTTCGGCGTACTCGTACTCGTCGAGATAGGTATTATACAGGTTCGCCCCCAGGCTTGGATTGAAATGGGCGTTCGGAAACGTCAGGCGGACCGCGCTGCGAAAACTCTGCCGCACATCTTCTTCCGAGTAGTCTACATAGGCTCGCTCGGTAAAACGCATGAGAAACATACCCATGCCCCTCCTTCCTCCCAGGGACACTATCCTGTCTGGTATCACCGGATCAAGAGAAAGGGGCGGACGCAGCTTGACTCTTGTCCGCAGGCCGCATACGGATAGCCGGAGAGGAGGACCGACTATGGCAAAGACCTACGCCAAGAGCACGATTTCGTATGAATCCGCAGCAAAAATGGTGGCCGCGGCCATCGCCAAGGCGGAGGAGCTGGGCTGCAAACAGAACGTTGCGGTTGTTGACGATGGCGGCAACCTCAAGGCGTTTGGCCGCATGGACGGCGCCCCGCTGCTTGGGGTGGAAGGCTGTCAACGCAAGGCATTTACCTCGTTGTTCGGGATTGGGACACAAGACCTCTACAGCGCCATCAAAGACGACCAGTCCCTGGTCGTCGGCTTGTCGCATTTCTCTCGGGCGACCATGGTCGGGGGCGGACTGCCCATTGTCGTTGATGGAGAGGTCATCGGTGGGATCGGCGTTGGCGGCGGCACGGTCGATGAAGACGTGGCCTGCTCGCAAGCCGGGCTCGACGCGCTTGGCGGCTAGCCTGCCGCATTTCCGGATTGGTTAGATCGGTCGCGGCACGCGCGGGACGGGGCGTTGCGACCCGCCCGGTGGCGGGGTCTGGGGAGACGTCCCTTCTCCCCCGCCCGCCCGAAGTTGGTCGCGTGTACAGAGTCCCTTTTCGATCAGGACTTTTTCCAACGAGGCCAGCCAGTGCTCATAATAACCCGGAAAAGGCGCATCCGGGTTATCGGCGCGAGTCGCGTCCGCAGCTCCAATTTCGGCAATCAAATGGTCCCGAAAATCATCCCACTGATACTGCCCCTGCTCGCACAGGGCCACGGCCAGGGCAAAGGCGCGGCGTTCCCAGGCGTCGTGAAAGACCAGCTCACCGCTCTTCCGCGGCAGAGCGGTGTCCCCCTCCATGTTTGAGATCTTGCGATTGGGCGTAGGTTTCATGCCGTTGCAGATACAACCCTGGCGACGCCGATCATCGAGTCGCGGCTGACCAGCGCGGTGAGTTCTTCTTCACTCATGTCCTCGGTTCCGGCGGGCCGCTCGGGCAGCACCATATAGCGGATTTCTGCACTACTGTCCCAGACCTTCACCGCGGTGGATTCGTCGAGTTCCAGACCAAAGTCCCGCAGCACGCCGCGCGGGTCCACCACGGACCGCGAGCGATAGGCGGCATCCTTGAACCAGGCCGGCGGCAGGCCCAAAACCGGCCACGGGTAGCAGGAGCACAGGGTGCACACGACCAGGTTGTGGGTGTCCGGGGTGTTCTCAACCACGACCATGTGCTCGCCCTGGAGGCCGCTGAAGCCGAGTTCCGCAATGGCTGCGGTGGCGTCTTTGAGCAAGCGCTCTTTATACGCGGGGTCGACCCAGGCCCGAGCAACGACCTTGGCCCCGTTGATCGGCCCGAGGTCGTTCTCATACGTTTCGACCAGCTTGTCGAGCGTTTCCGAAGAGACCAGCCCTTTGGCCACGAGTAAGGACTCCAGGGCTCGGACCCGTTTCTCCAGGGCTGCGGCCTGTTCGGGGGTGGTGTGTTTCTCCAGGTAGGGATTCGGCGGAGCATCGTGGGCGTTGTGGTCGTGAGTATGATCGTCACTCATGACTCTTCTCCTTAGGCTGGGTCGAGATAATCTTCCCACAGATCGATATACAGATTGTCCGTGGCCGCGGCGTCCGGGCCCCAGAGTTCCTGGGCGGTAAAGCAGACCGAATAGAGCGGCTGTGGCTGTTCGCCTTGGCCGTGAGCGTTGGTATCCGGGTACACAAAGGTACCGTAGACTTGGGCTATCGTCCCGTTTTTCCCGCGGACGTAGCGGGGCAGCCGGGTGTGGCCGGTCGGATTCAGGTTGCGGGCTCGAACCTGGTCGCCAACTGAGAAACGTGGGGTCAGGCGACCGTCTGTCCGATTGCAGGGCGCCCCGCCTTGTACAATTGCCGGGACCGCCTCCGGTGGCAGCGGACCTTCCGCTCGCTTGCCGGCCTCCTGGGCGACTCCGGTTGCTAATTCCTCTGGGGTGAGCAGCCCTTTTTCCACAGCCAGGGTTTCCAGTGCGGCCAGCCAGTGCTCATAATAGGTTGAGGAGAGGTAATGGGTGGGGTCCATGCGTTCGATCGCGTGCCGAAAGGCGTCGAGCGTATCGAGTTGGCCCATGCCGAGCATGGTCATGGCAAACACGCGTTTCTCCCACTCGGCATGAAAGATCGGCTCGTTCTCTTCCGGTTTGACCGGGCCGTAGCAGGTCATGCCACCCATGTCATGCACGCCATTCATACGTTTCTCCTCGGGTTTAACGCGTGGGCACCAGCCTAACACTCGCTCTGTTGAGGGTCAATCAATCGAGCGCCGTGTGCGCTCAGGGTGTGGTTTCCGCTATCCACGCCTGCGCGACCTCACCATGTGTTGCGAACCAGACGCCCTCATGTTCCAGGATGTGTTGAATCAGCCGCTCCAGCATGGCCATGCGCGAGCGGCGGCCAATAATTTGCGGGTGCATGACAATGCCGAGAAAGCCGCCGTCCGCATAGGCACCGTCAAACTCGGCCTCCCAGATTTCATACACCTTATTCTGGCTCGACATGCCCGTGAAATAGGGGGAGAAGCTGAAAAAAAAGTGTGGCGCATCGTCCAGTTCCCAGCTAAAGGGCACTTCCAGGAGCTGACGCTTGGTCTGTGGGGTGGTGAGCCAGTAGGGGTTATCGTCGCCAACCAGGCTGCTGTCGTACAGAAAATCGTGGTCGAGCAATAAGTCAAAGGTATGCGGGCCAGTATTACCGGCTGGAGAGCGGTAGCCCCGTGGCGCTTGACCGGTAATACGCTTGAGGCTCTCTGTGCCCTTCAACAACACCTCCAGTTCGGCCTCGCGGCCCTTGTTGGCGACAAACTCGTGCTCATAGCCGTGATGCCCGATCTCATGCCCATCGGCGTACATCTGTTCAACCAACTGCGGGTGGGTGTCCGCCGACCAGCCCGGCACAAAGAAGGTTGCCTTGAGGTCATATTTTTTGAGCAGCTTGAGAATGCGCGGCACCCCGACCCGCGCCCCGTACTCGCCGCGCGAGAGCTGGCCTGGAAAGGGCTGTCGCATGGTACGGGTCCACAGCGTTTCCGCATCAAAGTCAAAACTCAGGCCAACCGCACAGCGTTTGTTATCCGGCCACATGGAACGCTCCTTTGTTACAACCCAGATCGGTGTTCCGTCTGACTGTAAAAGAGTGAGTTCATATTCTCAATGGATACCTCACGGAATCTCGGCAGGCGTTGAAAAATGGCTGGTGGCGTTCTAGGCTGAAAAACAACGGAGAACAAAGATGCCTCAAGTAAGCAAACCAGCTTGGCCGGGCTGGGCGGAATATTCCATTCCGGTGAAAATTAATGTCCAGGCGGTACAACTGACGG
>WTHD01000187.1 GCA_011523265.1 Candidatus Binatota bacterium | reverse complement strand
CCGCTGGCTTCCCATTTTTTGAGTTCACCAATGAGATGTTCGGGATTCCCGACCGCGATCCCCTCCGGTGCCTTGAACTGATCGCCGGGGCTGGACGCCTGGCGTCGCAGGGACGGCAGCAGACCCGCGGCTGGGTATGACTTGGCGGGATATGCCTCTTTTGCCATATCCAACTGGGCAGCCATGTAATTGAAATGGCGAATCATCTTCATGCCGGTTTTTGCGCCGGTTTCATTGTCTTCGTGGCAGTACAGGAAGTTGACGGTCGCGACCTGGTTGTTCACAAACGCGCCAACCGGATTACAGTTCTGCACGCGGCGGCGGTATTCTTTGACCTTGGCTTCCTGCTCGGCAAAGCTGGTGAATGTTACCCCCAGACAGCCGATGCCACGGTCCGCGGCGTCAAGCTCGGTGCCCGGACTGGTGACGGCTACCCACATGGGCGGATGGGGTTTCTGGTAGGGTTTGGGCAGCACCGCCCGTGACGGCATGGAGAAATACTGGCCCCCATAGCCAAAGCGTTCCTGCGTCCACATCTTCGGGATGCAGTGGACAAACTCGTCCCAGCTTTTCTTGGTCTCGTCCGGACTGGCCCGAAAGCCGCCCAGCTCGGTCCAGGTTGCCGACCGTCCGGTTCCGAACTGGAGCCGCCCACCGGATAAAATATCCAGCACCGCGGCGCGTTCGGCAATCCGAATCGGATGGTTGAATTCCGGCACGCAGATGACGATGCCGTGGCCGACATTGATATGCTTGGTCTGCATGGCGCACGCCGTCAAAAAAAGCTCGGGAGCCGAACAGTGGGAGTATTCTTCCAGGAAGTGATGCTCCACCGCCCAGACCTGCTCAAAGCCGAGTTCGTCGGCCAGGCGGACTTGCTCCAGCGCATTCATATAGACGCTGCGCTCGGCCTCTTGGTCCCAGGGCCGGGGAACGGATAGCTCATAAAAAATACCAAACTTCATGTGACCTCCTTTGACGATGACGAACGACGGAACGCCTCTCAACTTCCTGTCGTGTGTATCCTACATTCCGGGTTTCCGTAAAGAGGAAACCCGTCTAGTGTGCCCCGCCTTTCCGAAATGGGGCAAGGGCCTCGGCGGCGCGCTGCGCCTCTCGCCGCAGCAGGATTAGGTCCGTACCGTACATCAGATATTGCGCGCCGCTGTCGACAATAGCCTGAACATTATCGAGTTGAGTCATTGCCGCAGCCGTCGCGATGCCCCGCTCGTGACACAATGCATTCACCCGGGCAGTCGCTTCGAGCAACTCGGGATTGTTGAACTGGCCCGGCGCGCCAAGACTTTGGGCCAGATCTTGATAGCCGACTAGGCAGAGATTAATGCCGGGAATCAGAATCTCGTCCATATTCTCCACGGCCTCTCTGGTCTCGATGATCACGCCGAGCAAGGTGTTGGCATTGGCGTGCTGCATGGCCGTCTGCGTCTCAACATCTTCATATTCGGTATTCGCTCCCAGATAGATGGCCGTCCCGCGCTTCCCCTCGGGATGGTATTTGGCCAGCTCAATGAAGCGTTGCACCTCAGCCCCGGTTTTGACATGTGGCACAATCAGGCTCTGGCACCCGCAGTCGAGCAGACGTGTCACGTGCTCATATTCAAGATCAGGAACGCGGACCACCGGGGTCATCCCGGCCGCATGGGCGTAGTCGCACAGATCGACTACTGTTTCCAGGTTGTAGGCCGAGTGCTCGGTGCAGATCATGATGAAGTCCATGCCGGCCTGCGCCAGCGTATGGATGGCCCCGCGGCTCTTGATGTCCCACACCAGCGTTCCCAGCGCAAAGTCTCCGGCCTTGAGTGATTTTTTAAGTGTATTGTCTCGCATACATTCTCCTCCTGTGAGGAGATTATTCTGCGGAGACAAGGGACGTGTCAAGGAACGCAAAGAAGAGATATGCTGCTTTAGACCTATGAAGCTGAAATACCGAAGACGGCCAGTCGTAATGGAATCCTCTCGTACGCGGCGTGCCTGTACCTCAAAACCAATGTCGCGTCCGTTGTTTCTGGCCTCTCTTCTCTGTCTTTTTATCTCGATCTCTGTCTCTCTGGCTCCTCACGCCCGGGCCGATATCATTGCGGCTATGGGGGCGAAAGAAATCCGCGCAAGCCGGACGCTGGTTGGAGCTGTCCAAACCGTAAAGATGGAAAGGGTGTTGTTTGTGAACCCGCCCGGAGAGCCGGACACGTGGATTGAGGACGAACGGATACTCACGGCGATCACTCATTACGGCAGGGATGGAGCACTCACGGAACGGACCGAGTACGCGCCTGACGGAGCAGTGATGGTCCGCGCCGTCCGCCAGTATAACCGGGCGAGCAAGCTGAGTATCGAACAGTTGTATAACTCCCAGGGGACGCTCTGGCGGCAGACCAGCCATACCTATGATGAGGCGGGCCGTCTGACACAGGCGGTGAGTACCGATGTGGACGGCGATCTCTGGTTTCGAGATGTCTATACGTACACCGAAGACGGCCCGCCGGCTCACATAGATCACCACGATCCGGACGGAACCTTTTTACACCGCGCGAGCTTTACCTACGACCGGGAAGGCCGGGTCGCCAAACGGTCCTTGTCCGATGCCGATGGCTCTCCGATCTCAAGCAATACCTATGTGTACGACGCCGATGGGAGAATACAGGCCGTAATCACCCACGGACGAAGCGGGGCGCTGACGTCGCGCTGGGTGTACGCCTATGACGCGCATGGGAATGAACGGGAGTGGGTGGCGTCTGACAGAGATGGCGCGATTCAGCGCAAAGAAGTCTATACCTATGAGTACGACGGCCACGGGAACTGGGTAAAACAGGTCACCGCGGAGTGGATTCCAGACGATGACGAGGGCTACCTCGAACCCGCCGAGGCGATCTATCGGACGATTACCTATTACCCGCAGGAAGGGACCGGGGACAAGGAGGGTCTATAGGGTCCATTGAGTCCATTGAGTCGATTGAGTCCATTGAGTTTCCGAGACCCAACAGACCCCATAGACCCAACAGACCCCATAGACCCAACAGACCCAACAGACCCCAGCCCCCTACGCCTTCATGCCCGCAGCTTTGGCCTTCTCGTGGATACTGGAGGCCGCGCTGGCGCGACTATCGACGCGCGCAAACCAGGCCGTCAGGTTTTTCAGGTCCGGGCTGATCTTCTGGCCCACGCCGGCTCCGAAATCAAAGGCGCAGTACAGAATAATATCGACCAGCGTAAACCGATCGCCCACGACGAACTGTTTGCCCTCCATCAGGCCATCCAGCCAAGTGAGCTTTTCTTGCACGATTTCCTTGAGGCCGGCCGCGGCTTCGGGCAGACAGTGCATGCGCTCCTTAAACATGTCCAGGCCCTCGGCATAGCGGAAGCCGTTATACATATGCTCCGTGATCTGGAGCTCAATCCGCCGCTGCCACATGCGGGTTTCGGCTTTTTCCTCCGGGGTCGAGCCGATTAACGCCGGGCCGGGCTGGGTGTCTTCGAGGTATTCGCAAATGGCGGTCGTTTCCGCCAGGATGCTGCCATCGTCCAGTTCGATCGACGGCATTTGGCCGCCGGGGTTCTTCTCGGTATACGGTCCCTGCCGGTTCTCCGCACCCAGAATATCTACTTCGATCGTATCGAGCGTAATGCCTTTTTCCGCCATGAACATGCGGACGCAGCGCGGATTCGGACCGAGTGAATTATACATTCTCATAAGAGCCTCCTTCGTGGGGTGTATTGCACAGCGGTTTAGCCTATTTGGTCCACGAGGCGCAAGCCGGGAACTGAATGACGCTCACGAATTCACTGCCGGCCACCGTTGGTCGTACCGATACTTGCTACCGTGTCGCGCGCCGGCAGAAGCAGGATGCGGTGATCGGGACGTCGGTGCGGGCCAAGGCGAGGTCCCGCCGCTGCTTTACGATTGCCGCCTCCCGAGTCCGCCCGAGCCGCTGGAGGCACTCGTGATATCCGTGCAGGCTCCAGACGTTGTCCGGGTGCTGGCAGGCGCGACTCAGCGTATCATCGTACCCGAGATCCGCGCGATACACCGCGGCCGCCTCATCGACCCGATCCTGTTCGAGCAGCAGGGCGGCGAGCGCGTGGCGCGTCGGCTGCATCCATCCCCAGGGCTCGTCGTAGGGCAGGTTGTCGTCCAACTCCACGGCCGCCCGGAGATGTTTGAACGCGGTGTCAAAGCGGCCGCGACGGTACTCGATCTCACCCCGCATCATCTCCCCCGCGATCGCGAGAATGTCGAGGCACCGGTTGTTGAACACGTAGCGGCTCTCCGGGACGCGGGTGAGCGCCTCATCGAAGCCGGTGGCCTCGCGCTCCGCCGCATCGACGGCGCCTGTCACCGCCCGAGCGACCGCCTTGGCGTACTGCATCATCGCGGTCGTCACGCAAAAGAGATCGCGGTTCTCCGGCAGCTCTTCCGCAATGACAGCGTTCCACTTCCCAAACCGGATGAGCACGTGCTGCTTCATCGAAACGAAACCTTCCAGCCAGTCCGCCATGGGTGGCGAGGTGAGGGTGAGCAACTCCTCGGGAAGCGTCGCGATCATCTCCTCGGCCGCTGCAAGCGCGGGTCGGTACTGTCCGAGGAACATCGCCCCGTAGATCTTGAAGTGGTAGTTATGGCACCGGTAGAGGGAGTAGAAGTTACCCGCACCCTCGCGTGCGAGAAACTTGCGGTCCGCTTCGATGGCCGCCTGATTCGACTCCACCACCGCTCGGTAGTCGCCACAAAGCACGTCGATGTGGGTCGGCATGTGTGCGAGATGGCCGGCGTCCGGCACGAGACCGCGTAGTCGGTCGCCGGCCGTGAGCGCCCGCTCCGGGTGCGGCGACATCTCCATCAGGTGGATGTACATGTGGAGCAGGCCCGGATGCGTCTCCTCGCTCCGTTCCTCGCGCCGACGCAGTGCCTTCTCGAGGACCTTGATCGCTTCTTCCGTATCCGCCCCTTCCGCCGGCTGGCCGGTCTTCAGGTCCCAGAGCGCCCACGGGGTGCGGTTCATGATCGCCTCGGCGAACAGGGCCGCTACGTCCGGGTCGTCCTCGCCGTGCTCCGCGTAGACCGCCCGCATCGCACCCGCGTACTCATCGTTCCACGGACACATGTCCGCCGCAGGCGAGCGTGACGGGTAGCGATGTGCGAGGGCGCTGATGAGGGACCGTTCGGTATCTGTCGCGTTTGGGGCGAGCGCCCGCGCCCGCGCCGACGCGTCGTACGCGATCCCGAGTGAACGGGCCGCATCTCCTTCGTCGAACGCCTCCCACGGCTTGTTGTAGTTTGGCCCGACCGCGTAGGCGACTCCCCACCATGCCATGGCGCACGCCGGGTCGGCATCGAGCGCCCGGCGATAGCACACGATCGCCTCGTCGTGGTTGTAGCCGTAGGCCCAGGCGAGTCCCCGGTCGAACCAGCGCTGCGCCTCCTCGGAGCCGGTCGTGACAGGCCGGCTATAGGCCCCCAGCTCGTAGTAGCCTTCGGACATGGTCTCTCCTTCGTGAATTTTGCCGTCAGTGTCGCACTTGCCAGCCTGCGTTGAATTTTGCAGCATGAGCCTGACGAATCTTACGAATCTCTTCTACAGTGAGGTCTCTGTAGCAACTAAGGAGCGGCTTCTTCTCAAGAAGAATGTCAGAGTTCACCAGGTGAGGCGTGGCTTGTCGATACGCCGT
>WTHD01000200.1 GCA_011523265.1 Candidatus Binatota bacterium | reverse complement strand
AACGGCGCCCTGGCCACTGCGCATGGCGTTTGAAGTGTGGGCCGTCTCGGTCTGTATCACCCTCATTGGACTGTATTGGTTAGGGGTGTAGTGTCAGGAGACGCCTCAACTGATCTCACACTACGTGAGGTTCGTGCTTCGTTTCGATAACTTGACAGCGCCCTCTTGGCTTCATTTCGCGGCCACGACCTCCAGCTCGATCAGCATATTCGGCCAAACGAGACCGGGGAGCAGGGTGAGCATTGAGGCTGGAGCACACGTCCCCAAATACCGTGATCGTATTTCTCGATAGATTTTCAAGTCTTCCCGCCGAATAAGATGCTGGGTCAGTTTGACGATATCCTCAACACCCATATCCGCCCGCTTGAGAATGTTCACGACGTTGCGCCAGGCGAGGTCCGCTTGCTCGGCGAAGTCGTCCGGCAAGTGGCCACTGTCCGCGTCAATACCGGGGGTACCGGACACATAGAGAATGCGTTGTGTGGACTCAATCTCTACCGCATCGCTGTATGTACCGATGTGCTTCGCGACCCCCGCATCATGTTTCCTGTTCATCAGTCTCTCCCCTCCGGATCACTAAATTCATGAAACCGCATGAGCGGCCCCGTCCCTTCGAACGACAATGAGGCCGCCGCACACAACCCGCACCCGCCGCAACTCCTTGCCGTCTCACACCGTCCCCCAAGGAAGCTGCCTGCGACCAAATTATGATTGTAGAGTACAAATTTACAGCGGCAAATGCGAACGGGCGGTACACCTGTACCACCACTCTTCTCCTTGACTTCTTCTCTTTTTTTGGCAATGACGAAAAGCGTCAGAGATATGAGAGAGGGGCAACCCAATGATCGAAGTCTATGATCTCACTGGAGCAAATGACCTGCGCTGCAGTCCATTCTGTGCCCGTACTAAAGCCGCGCTGCGCTATAAGAACCTGGATTATACCACTGTACCAATTCGGTTTTGTGATAAAGACAAGCTGACTTTCTCCAACCAGGATCGTGTGCCGGTCATCAAAGATAACGGCACGGTTGTTTCCGATTCGTGGAAAATCGCAGAGTATTTGGAAGAGCAGCACCCAGAGCCCAAGCTCTTTCCTGTCCTTGGCATGAAAAAGGCCTGCCGGTTTTTTAATATGTATGTCGACACCACGCTGCACCCAGCGTTCTTTCCGGTCGTGGTGTACGACGTCTTTGAAAAGATCGAGCCGGTTGATCGTGCCTATTTCCGTGAAACCTTCGAGGCGCGGCTGGGTGCAACGCTCGAAGATATTGCCGCCAGGCGCGACGAATTTCGTCCACGCTTCAAATCTGCCCTCGCCGACCTTGAGGCCGTCGCTTTAGGGCACGAATATTTGTTTGAGATTTTAACCTATGCTGATTTCTGTCTTTTCGGCACCTTCACCTGGATCACCCGAGTCAGCGACGAACCGTTGTTTGATTCTGCCCCGTCTTTGGGCAAGTGGTGGGAGCGGATGCAGGCACGCTTTGAGGTTTAGAAAAGGGCGCGGGCCCCTGTGCCCCTAACCGGTTGAATCCAAGACGCCCTTCCACAAAAGCGGATCGGTATAGGGTAGCGTCCGGGTCGATGTTTTGAGGCGCTCAGGACGCGGCGGAGACGTCTACGTTGTTCTCCTCCTCAAACACGAACCCCTCGTAGTCCTTGGCGGCAGCCTCAGAGATGCGCTGAAAGTACAGCGGACCACCCAGGTGGACGCAGAACTGACGGGGCTTGCCTGGGATGTTGGCGCCTGTGTACCAGGAGTCAGTGAGGGGGTAGAGCGTCTCGTTGGCGAGTTCGTTGACCTCTTTGTCCCAGTCTTTCTCAGCGTCCGGCGTCGCCTCGATGGCACCCAGACCACGTTCGCGTAGATATTGTACGCAGTTGCCGATCCACTCCGTCTCGCGCTCGGCACCGAGCGGCATGTTATAGAGCACTGATGGTGAGCCTGGGCCATGGATCATAAACAGATTGGGGAAGTCGGCAATCGCCATACCAAGATAGTTATCGAAGCGACTGCTCCACTTCTCCTTGAGGCCGACGCCGCCACGCCCCTTGGGGTGAGGCGCAACAGAGTGCCGCTGATGGCGTCGAAGCCCGTTGCCATCACGATCATATCGAGCGGATGGTCGCCAGTCTCAGTCCGTACACCTGTTGCAGTGACCGTCTGAATTGGGTCTTCGCGCAAGTCTACTAAAGTGACGTTATCGCGATTGAAGGTTTCGTAGTAGCCATTATCGAGGATCTGGCGCTTGGTGCCCAGATAGTAGTCTGGCATCAGCTTCTCGGCAATCTCGGGGTCCTTCACGCACTCACGAATCTTACCGCGTACAAAATCGGCCAGCGTGCGGTTGGTCTCCTTATTGGTCAGGAGGTCGGCATAGCTGCCGAAAAGAAGGTTGAAGCTGCCCTTCTGCCACAACTCCTCGTAGAGCGCCTGGCGTTGTTCGGGGGTGTCCTCGATACCCAAGCGCGAGGTGGTCTCGAACGGCATGCCTACGGGATGGGCGTTCATTTTCGCCCGGACTTCGTCCCAGTTTTCGCGGGCGTACTGCATTAACTCAGGCTCGAGGGGACGGTTACGTGCCGGGATGCTGTACTGCGGTGTGCGCTGGAACACCGTCAGGTGTGCGGCCTCGCGGGCGATTACAGGAACCGCCTGTACCCCCGAGGAACCAGTCCCGATCACGCCAACGCGTTTGCCCGCAAAAGAAACAGGCTCCTGCGGCCAGCGGCCGGTGTGGTAGCACTCACCGGTAAAATCGTCGAGTCCAGGGAAGTCGGGTTTGAGGGCCGCCGAGAGGGTGCCGACTGCGCAGATCAAAAACTGAGCCGAGACACGCTCGCCAGCGCTGGTCTCAACTGTCCAGCGCTGTACCGCTTCGTCATAACGGGCGTCGCGTATCCAGGTCTCAAGTTGGATGTCGCGGCGCAGGTCGAGCCGGTCGGCGACGTGCTCAAGGTAGTCCAGTACCTGCTCCTGGCTTGGCTGGGTCTCGGCCCAGTCCCACTCCCGCACCAACTCTTCCGAGAAGGTATAGCAGTAGAAAGGACTGCCCGGACCATCGACCCGTGCACCGGGGTAGCGGTTCCACCACCAGGTTCCGCCGATACCGCCGGCGCCGTCGTACACGCGCACTGACAGGCCCATTTCGCGCAGGTGGTGTAAGGCGTACATGCCGCCAACGCCCGCTCCGATGATGACGGCGTCACAGTGTTCGAGCGATCCGTTTCCGTGTGGCTGTTGAGTCGTGTTCGTCATGGTGTTCCATCCTCTATGATCCTACGTCGGTTCTCAGGTTGCTTAGATATATCTTATCGACTCTCCGATAGGAAGCTGCCCTCGTTGCAAACGAAGCACGGCTCATTTTTGATACCGCTGTGACCGGGCAGGCATTCCTATGGGAAAGTCTCGCTGCCTACACAGGTGACAACAGACAGGGGAGAAGTGGGCGCCCAAGACGAGCACTGGGTGATATTTAGTCGCTGCTCGCAGACGCCATGCCCTTATGATACTTAATCTCCAGTTCTCAGTGCTTCGATTCTGAAAACAGATACCGCCTATCGTTCAGGTGGAAAGGAGTAAGAAATGAAGAGAACCCCTATCACGATATCCCCTTTTTTCAAAAACCTTGGAGTTCCTCAGGGAGAGATCATAGAAGACTATACCCGAATTGTGTTTGTTACTGGCCAAGTTGCGATGGACGAAGAGACAGGAGAACCTTGTCACGTCGGTGATATGCGCGCACAGATGGCCATGGCAGTAGACCATGTGGAACGTGTTCTGAAAGAAGCTGACATGGATCTCTCTAACGTTGTTCATTACTTCATATACACGACTGATGTGCCACAAACTTATGCGCATTTAGATGTGCTCGCTAAAGCCTTTGGCGATTCTACTCCTACGGGTAGTGCGCTGCATGGAGTGACCGGGCTCTATGCTCCGGGGGCTATGTTTGAAATATCAGCCATCGCTATGGACTAAGATTACCCTGAGGGCTTGAGGTATTCGGGAGGCGACGTAGGGTCCGCCCTGAACAGCGCCCGACGGCTCAGAGATTCCCGCGCAACCGGCGAGACCCATCGTCAGAGCGCACTGATGTTTGACCTCGAGACCCTCTGCGCGCTTGCCGCGTCCGGCCTCCCGCCTTCCACCCTCGCTCTGCCAGCAAATGGCCCACTTTCTGGCAGGTAGATATCGTTCCCCGAGTAGAGAGAATGGGAACCCACCAACCTGATTGAGTCGCAGAGGGATGAGAGGTCAAAACTCGGCATGATCCGGAACTCGGCATGACGCCTCAAATATGCTGTGCTCCGCATATCCTCGAAACCGTATGCCAGCTTCCCGAGCTGAAGGCCCACTATTGCAGTTTAATAGCAAAATGCTTGAGTGCCTTTTGCTGGATTTTCCAGGTTCCCTTGAAGCCCTTTTCAACCATGAACGCATCTCCGGGGCCGACCTGCTGCGGAGAACCTCCATCTGGCGTGATCGTGATCTGGCCTTCAATCAGGTGGACGAATTCCCAGGATTCGTAGCTTGCATGATAGGTGCCGGGTGTAGCTTCCCACCAGCCACTGATCATCGATTTGTCATCCGAGGTGTATTCGATCCAAGTCTTCATAGTCGGGTGACCTTCGACCTTCTTCCAGCCGTCGAGGTCAGTTTCGATGGGTGTAACCGTTTTGTTACCTATCTTGGAAAATAATGGATTAGCCATGGCTTCAAGCTCCTGTGATTGAAGGACTCTAAAACGGTATTGTCAGGTATGAAAGGCGAGGGACAGACCAGACGTCACCGGTCCCACGGGAATCATCGTGCTAATTTCGCAGGGTTTTGTCAAGTTATTAAGAAAAAGGCGAAGAGCATCATATGCGGAGGTCTCTGTGTGTTTCCGTTAGGCTGCATGCTGGACATACGTCATCTCTCGCCACGTCGTAAAGGCCCGAGCAAGGAGCAGTCGATAATGCGCGGCTTTCAGTAGATGGCGCTCAACACGAAAGAGATTGTTGATGGGACCGTGCACCGAACCAGCCAGCTGGCTCTTGCTGCGGGTCGTGAAAAGTGTTGGATTTGCTTGAGTACACTACGGCTCCGAAGCGTGGCGGCTGAGCAGAACACTTGGGTAGAGAGGAGCCTCGTGATCAATGTTAGTCACAGGCATCAAGAGTAAGCCGGTCTACACGACTCTTAAGCCTGATCCCAGTGGTCTATACCACTTGCTGGTGGGTCAGGGCAGCGGCGGGGAAGCCCTGCTGCGCCTCCTGAGGGAGATGCCAGCGGGAGTCGAGGTCCATGTCCTTTACGCGACTGAGCCGTTTTCGGGCAAGGACTGCAGTAAACAGTTGCGTGCGAGCTGGTCCGACCTGCGCGTCTTCCCCACTCAGGCAACTTCAATTTTTGAACCAGATGGCTTCTAAAACAGAATGCATTGGGGGTCAAGGACTATCCCACGTGCGTCGGTGCCGTTAATTCAATAAGCCCAAGAAAATGAGAGACGTTGCATGTTTCTTCAGGTTTAGAAAATTCCCCCTTCTCAGCTTTGCTGATACTCTCTGCCCGAAGCGATCTCGGGGAGGCTGGAAAGCTGAAGGTCCGCTGGTCAATATGGGTGAGCGGTAACTGGCGGCTTACGTTTGAGTTTAAGGATGGAAACATACACATATTAGACTATGAGGATTATCATTAATGACTATGTATAACCT
>WTHD01000046.1 GCA_011523265.1 Candidatus Binatota bacterium | reverse complement strand
TGGTCTGGCCTCCGTTTTCCGTTTGCGCAAACTTCCACGCTTCATATCTCAGCCGTCCGTCCGGCTCAAGTTTTGGTCGGTTTACTTTTCTTTATCGCCGGGGCTATTATCGGTCCGGCAGAGGTCTGAGCCCATGTCCAAAATTGCCTGTGTCACGGTCGGACGGAGTGCCACCGCGGCTATTACCATTTCGCATGAAACCGTGTCGCGCCTGCACGCCGAAGTCATTCCTCTGCCCGACGGACGTGTTTACATCACCGACTGCGCCAGCAGAAACGGTACATTCATCTGTGATGCCGGAGCGGGCGAACGGTGGCGTGAGGTCGGCCAGGACTTTGCCGACGCCGGGGCACGGGTCCGGTTCGGTGAAGTCGAAATGACGGTCCCTCACCTGCTGACGGAAATTGCCCGTCTCCAAGGGACTGGAGCCGCAAACGGGCCGCCCGCCGGACAACCGGGTGCTCATCAGGCAGAGAAACTGGACGCCAGCCACGGCGTGGTTCGCAATCCGGAAACCGGCGAGCCGGTTGCGCTTGCCGACAAGCCCGATGAGGTAGACACACCATGAGCCAGAGAGTCACGATTGTTGCCGGCGCCCTGCTGGCCGGCCTCGCCCTTATCGGGCTGCTGAGCGGGCTGTTGTCCGAAGGGTTTTTCGCCGATTTCCTACTGGACCGTAATACCCGCACCCTGCCGTATCCGTTCACCATCCAGAATATCATGTGGGTCGTCTTCTTCATTGGGGCCGGCGAACTGCTGGTCCGCTATCTGGAGACCAACCGGGAAATGCTGCAAATCGCCAAAGGGCTCTTACCCGAAGATGAGACCACCCTGCTGAGAAGACAGGATTTAGGAGGTCTGTATAAACGGGTGAAAGAGACCCGTGCCGAGGGGGCCTATTTCCTGCAACGCCTGCTGTCCCGCTGCATGCTGCAATTTGAGACCAGCGGCTCCATCGACAAAGCCAATAATCTGTTCAACTCCAGCCTGGAGCTGTTCCAGCATGAGATCGAACTGAAATACAACGCCCTGCGTTATATTGTCTGGCTCATCCCGACCCTGGGCTTTATCGGCACCGTGGTTGGGATTGCCCTGGCCCTGAGCGACGCCGGGAATGCGCCGGACTACCAGGACCCGACTCTGCTCAAGCAACTCACCCAGAGCCTGGGAGTCGCTTTTTACACTACCCTGCTAGCCTTGTTGCAGTCCGCGGTCCTGATGTTTGTCCTGCATATTGTCCAAGGCAAGGAAGAAACGACCCTGAACACCATTGGTCAGTACTGTTTGGACAATCTGATTAACCGCCTATATGAGACCGACTAGGAGGGAAACATGCCCATAAAACGCGGCGCAGATGGGAATATCATTGAGGAAAAAACGGAACGGGCCGACGCGCTCGGACAGGCAGCCGGACCGGAGGAAGAAGGGACGGTGCCTATGCGACCCGAAGCTGTCCGTCAGCCGGTCCCCGAGCCACCACCCCCTCAGCAGTCCGGCTATGAGGCCCGGACCGTTGTCGCGAGGTCCAAGACCGTTCCCGCAGAGGAAACCGCTCCGGCTGACACCGCCCCGGAAGAGCACACGAGAATCTATCGGCCCGGCGTCCGACCGGCTGAGCAGCCAAGTGGCCCTGACAAAGCCGCGTCCGTCTCTGAGGTCATGGACGACCCGCCGGTCGGCTGGCTGGTCGTGGTCCGGGGACCCGGCCAAGGCAAGGTTTTAACCATAGGCAACGGCTCGAATGCTATTGGGCGGGACCCCGGTGAACGCATCTGTCTTGATTTCGGCGATGAGATGATTTCCCGGCACGGCCATACCATCATCACCTATGACCCCAGAGGGAGGAAGTTCTACATCCAGCACGGTGGCGGAAAAAACCTGACCTATGTGGAAGAGTACCCCGTTCTGCTCCCGACCGAACTGGAAGCGTTTTCCAAAATACAGATTGGCGAGACCGTGCTGCTGTTCGTCCCCTTGTGCGGGGAGCGGTTCGATTGGGCCGAGTATGCCGAGTAGCGAAGCCGGGCCGTCCTGGAATGCGGTGGAACAGTGGACTGCCGGTGATCAAATCCAGGGAGGCCGGGACTATCAGGAAGATGAGTTTGCCATCACTCTGCTGACGGGTGATAGCTCGGACGGCGACCGCCTGCTGCTCGTGCTGGCCGACGGCATGGGCGGCCATGCCGGT
Source organism: Candidatus Binatota bacterium (assembly GCA_011523265.1). GTDB lineage: Bacteria > Desulfobacterota > Binatia > Bin18 > Bin18 > Bin18. The sequence goes on along the minus strand of WTHD01000046.1, from coordinate 3,522 downwards.
GGAAAGGTTGCCAGCGAAACGGTGGTCCAGGCGTTCTGGGACGGCTTCCGTCAGCCGGCGGCTGATATCGCCGCCAATCTGAACGCCGGCGTCCGAGTCGCCAATGAAGCCGTACGGGCCAGACAGGAGGCCGACCTGGCTCTGTATGAGATGGGTTCCACGCTGGTCGCGGCCCTGGTTCGGGACGGCCATCTGTACTGGTCCAGCGTGGGCGATTCCCTGCTGTGGGTGTTCAGAAATGGCCAGCTCACCAGGCTGAACGCGGACCATTCCATGCGTCCGCTGCTGTTGGGGTTGGTCGAACTCGGACGCATGACCGAGGAAGAAGTCCGGCACGACCCCAGGGGGCACCAACTCCGCTCCGCCATCATGGGGGAAGACATTCCGCTGGTTGAGGTCGCCGCCAGCGGCTATCCGCTCAAACCGGACGACGTGGTGTTACTGGCCAGCGACGGCCTGGAAACTCTGTCCGAAGCCGAGATGGAGGCCCTTTTGACTCGGCACGGGAACGATGCCCGGGCCCTGGTGCGCGCTCTGCTCGAAGCTGTGACCGAGGCCGATGTCGTCCACCAGGACAATACGACCGTCCTGGCCTATCGAGTTGGCGACGACCGGCACGGCCTGCATATGACCCTGGACCAGATGGAAGCGCCGACCAAACTGACAAATGCCAAACCCCTCCCGTCCGGGATTCTCATCCGCGAGGGAGCCTTCCGCCAATCGACCCAATCGACCCAACCGACCCAACCGACTCAATCGACCCAACCGACCCCCAGCCTCTGGACAAAAATCAGGACCTATATGTCCGGCACCGAACGATAGGAGTCCCTGTGAACATCTTGATTGTGCTGATTGTGGCTCTTGTCCTGCTGTCTACGTCGATCAGTGCGGACGAGCCCCCGGCCGAGAGTACTGAGAACGCGCCAGGGAGCGAGGAAACTCCACCTGGCCCGGCCGAGGAGCCGGCTGATAGGACCGAACCGACAGCAGAGAGCACCGAAAGCCCGACAAATGAAACGCCGGACGGCCCTGCCGGGGAACCGGATGCCACGGACGATACGCCCACCGAGGCGAACGAGAGTCCCGCCGGTGATGAAGGCCCAACACCGGAACCGACCGGGACCCGTCCTGACTTTGCCGCAATCCAACAATATCTGGTCGTGGTCAAAGACGGACTGGAGAATGCCAGCCAGTCCCCAGGTTTCAGTGTCAGCGACCAGGGCCATATCGTGACCGTTGCCGGTAGGCTGCGGGACAGGGCGTCGTATCTGGTTTCGACTGCCACGGGCCAAGTGTTTTCCGCTTCCAAAATACAGGCCGACGAGCAGACCGGTCTGTGGATTCTCCAATTGTCCGACAGCGGCCACGGCCTCGCTGGCCTGCCGTTCGCCCGCACAGCCCTGCAAGCGGCGGCTCCCCTGTACGCGGTCATCTTCGACCCGTCCGGTTCCGACCGCTTTACCTCTGTTGCCGGGGCAGTGACCCAACTCGTCAATACTGACAGGGGCCAGATGATCCGGCACAATGCCCTGTTCAACTTGGCCTCAGCCGGTACCCCGCTGTTGAACCGTTGCTATCAGGCCGTTGGTGTGAACGTACTGGAGAAACGGGGCCTCTTGCGCCGTGAGATTGACCCGATCCAAGAGGGCAGCGCGCAGACCCTCGCCGCCGCCTCATTGACCAACCTGTTGGCCGCGCTCAATCTGTCTCTGCCTGTGGCAGCCACCGAATGCCTGAGTCTGGAAGAAGAAACCCAACAGCAACTCGAACAGGCCAGGCAGGAGCAGGCAGCCGCTCTGCAAAGAGAACAGGAAGCCGCCGCCCAGCAGGCCCAAGCTGCCGCACAAGCCGCCCAGCAAAAAGAAGAGGAATTGCAAAGAGAAAAAGCCGCCGCGGAAGCACGAGCCAGACAAGCCGCCGCTGAAAAGCAGCAGCTTGAGCAGGAAGCCCAACGCCAACTGGAACAAACCCGCCAGGAACAGCAGGCTGAACTTCAGCACCAGCAAGACGAAGCCCAACGCCGAGAAGCTGCCCTGCAACAGGAGAAAGAAGTCGCCGAGCAACAGGCCGCGCAACGACAGCGGCAGATGCTGCTGTACAGTGCGGTCATCGGCGGGCTGGTGCTGCTGGGTATTATCGTGCTCATCCGCCGCAAGCAAAAAAGGCTGCGCACAACGGAACAGGAAAAGCAGCATATCGCCGGGGCGCTGGACCAGGCACAGGCCGAATTGTCTCGGGCTGCGGAACAGGACCGGCTGCGCAGCAGCGCGCCGGACGTTTTTCTCGAAGGGAAAACGCCGCAAATCGCCCTCAAAATTCCAGGTGCCGCTCTGGCAGAGCACGCCGGGGCTGTAGTGGGTCGCAGCCCCGCAGCCTCCACCTTTGTCATCAACCACGAACAGGTATCCCGCCAGCACTTCCGGCTCAGCCTGCGTGGGCAGCAGGTTATGCTTGAGGACCTGGGCTCGACCAATGGCACCAGCATCGACGGCGTTGCCATGGAAGCGGGCACGCCAACGCCGGTCAATGATGGCATCCGCCTCGGACTCGGCGACCTGGAACTGACGCTTCACCTCGGCAGATAACGAGCGGAGCCGTGAAACATTGCATAGGATGCTGGCTAATAGCTGTCTGCCTGCTCGGCTGGGCTGCGCCGTTGCACGCCTTTGAGCGTAGCGCGGTCGAGCGGAGCGTGGTGCGCATATTTGAAAGCGGAAAGGGTATGGGATCGGGTACAGTCATCAACGCCCAAGGCGATGTACTGACCAACCAGCATGTGAGTAACGGCAGCAACAACCTCTCCGTTGGTTCCCAATTCTCCGCTGGCCTGAAGCCTGCGCAGATTGTATGGGAGTCCCCTGAGAAGGACTTGGCCGTTATTCGAGCACAGGGGCTGGCCCTTCCTCACGCCACACTCTTCTCCGGTCAGCTTGAAGGCACCCCTCCTGTCTACGCCATGGGGTATCCGGGGGCGGCCGATCGGCACTCTGATACGTTGAGCGCCTCACTCACGAATGGGGTTCTGAGCCACTCCTTTCACGGCCTTGACTGGTCGGTTGAAATTTTGCAGCACACTGCCGCTGTCAGCGGGGGGAACAGCGGCGGACCGCTTTTTGACAACTGCGGGCGGGTGGTCGGCGTCAACACGCAAAGACCCCATATCATGGTCATAGAACCAGGCCCATCCGGCCCACAGTCAAATCGGATTCCGAACAATAGCGGGATCAACTGGAGTTCCCACATTGCAGAGGCCATCGCGCTTTTGCGGGCAAAAGGTATCGATTTTTCAGCGGACAGGGCTCCATGTGTGTCCGCCTCTGGGACAGAAGCCGCGGCTGCGGCTGGGGAAAAAGCCGACGAAGCCAAGGGCATTGCCACCGAGGCTGGGGAAAAAGCAGCAGAAGCCGGAGGAAAAGCCGATGAGGCCAAGGGCATTGCCACCGAGGCCGTAGAGTCGGTCAGGCTGACCAACACCCTTGTCGCCCTGGTAGCGGTGGTCACGCTCCTGGCTCTGGGCCTGGC
>WTHD01000410.1 GCA_011523265.1 Candidatus Binatota bacterium | reverse complement strand
GCCCTATCGGCTCGGACTCAGCGCCGTGGCGATACGAATCGCGCCGCTGAGTCCGAGCCGATAGGGCAGGCGCAAGGCCGGGGGCAGGGTCTCGACGCGCGGAAAGCCCGCCGGCGGGGCGTGCAGGCTCGGGGTCATGAAGTGGGTCATGGGGCTCAGCACGGCCCACGGCAGGGCCTGCTGCTCACAGAAAAGCTGGGCCGCAAAGGTCAGCGGACCGGCCACTACAACCGTAGGCCGGAAGTCCTGGGCAATCCGCCGCAGTTCCGGGATACGGCTGGGAACCGAGGCCATGAAGATGCGCAAAAAGTCGTAGCTCACACGCAGATAGTGCAGGCGCAGATACCGAATGAGCGGAAAAAACTCTTCGAGACGTTCTTCGGAGTAGTGTGGGCCAAGGGGATAGAAGGGCAGCCCTTCACGCTCGATGCGCTCCTGATACAGCCGGCTGGTCGCCAGGGCAACGGCGTGACCCCCGGCCTGGAGGGGGTGCATCACCGGCAGCAGGGGATGGACATGGCCCATGCCCGGCTCGGTGACAAACAGGACGCGCTGGGGTGAGGTGGCAGGCGGGGGGTGCAGGGACGCCATAGCTTCGCATGAGGCGCGATAGACAGTCTTCAATGAAGTGGTGTTCGGAGAGAGCCGCTGGTTCTCCTGAGTGGCCCCGGTTCCATGCGAATTCGCTCTTCTGGAGCGGCCTCAGGCTCGTCGGTTTTGCGCAGTGTCTCGTCGCTCACTCTATTTCGTTTGGAGGAGATTGTGACGCTGAGGGCGGAGACACGAGTTGCGACGAAGCCCCGTTCTTCCGCGCCCCGTAGACAAAGACTCCAGCCAAGACGGCTAAGCCGCCAGTCCCGATAATGCCTCCGGCCAAGGGAGAGCCGAGGACAGACGTTAGGGGAATTATGTACTTGGTCCCCGGCTAGATTAGCCGGGGATTCGTGTTAGTGGGCAGCGCGCTTGTCTTGGCGCGCTTTCGCCTCTTCCTCAAACTGCCAGATTTTCTTGGGCTTGCCGCGAAAGAGGGACCGGGCAAGGTTCGCCATCGAGTCAGGGACGGCAATGGGCTCGCGTAGCTCGGCAGCCGTCGGGGTGTAGCGGTGGGGTTTCTTCCTAGCCATCAGCGGACCTCCATCCGGGTTGTTGGATATATCCAACCTTGACCTCACCTTACCCGTATGGAATACATTCCACAAGTCTCTACCAAGCACCCGTGCGTCGGGCTGCTTGCCGAATACAACAGCCTTGCAACCCAGGTGGGAGTCATGACCCGCCTCCGGCAAATAGGCAAGACCTCAACACCATCGGTGCTTTGGTAGAGACACGGCCCGGCATCCCAGAGCCGGGCGTCACTCTCTGAAGCGTGTCCCGCGCCGCAGAGCCAGTGCAACGCGGGACCCAACAGCCGCTCGATGGATAGGACCGAGCAGTGCTGGGATAAGACTGTATTCTATCCACTGGGCGGAGAAAGGCCAGAGGTGTGTATGCGCCTTTTTACTGTCGCCCTATGTTTGCTCGGGACCCTCGGGATCCCGAGCTTGGTGAGCGCCCAGTTCTACGACCCCTACGCCGACAATGCCGGCCGCTATCTGGACGAGATGGAGGACATCACCCGTCGCCAGCGCGAGCAAGCCGATCTCTGGAAACGCTACGCCCCGCAGCGTGATCCGCTGGTGGAGTACTACCAGCGCCGCGACCAGATGCGCAATGCCGAGATCTTCGGCTGCACGTCCATCGACCGCAACCCGGCCGCCCGGGCCGCCTGCCTCGACGCGGTCCGCTAGGAAAGGAGCACATCATGAATATTTATCGGAAACGTTCAGTGTGTCCGAACCTGATCGCGTTGATTTGTGCCGTGACACTCGGAATGCTGGTTTGGGGCGTGCCCGCGCTGGCGGGCGATACCTATGTCCACGAGTATTACCGCAAAGATGGCACCTATGTTGCGCCGCATTATCGGTCTTCCCCGGATCGGAGCTATAACAACAACTGGTCCACATCCCCGAACACGAACCCGTATACAGGCCGACAGGGCACACGACAGCCGACCTGGAATGATCGAGCCCCACGCTCAGGGGCAGGGCAAGGCTACCTGTCGCCCTACAACGCCGACGACTATTATGGTCGCTAACCGCTAACGCGCCGGGCCGGGGACGCCACCCCGACCCGGACCAACACAAACCTGGAAGGAGGTTTGCGATGGCAGACAATCAGAAGATTGAGGAGACCCTCGAGATCCTGAAAGGACGAATTGAAGGACAACAAAGGGCCATCGCCTCTATTGCGAGAGCCTTAGCTGCTGGAGACGACGCGAAACTAAGCAGTGTCCGCTCCGCCGTTTACGTTGGTGCCGTTTTTGCTCGTCGTGCTGAGGGGCTTAGCGATGTAGCGCGTACTGCGGCGCAGCATAGCATGGAAGAGATCGTAAAAATCCTCTCCGAGAAGACCACATAACTCCTCATTGGGAAGCTCCGCCAACTCTTCTTGGGTCTTTGACAGCACATAATCGCATTGTTCTTTTGTTGGCATAGATCTTTCCTTACGCACTCGACCGCACCTAGCCCACCAGCTCGGCGTAGCGGAGGCGTTTGCCAGCCATGCGGCCAGCAAGCTGCTCCATGCGGACCAAGGGCGGCAGTCCGAGTTGATTGTGACGCCCCGCGAACTCCTGGACGTAGCGGGGCAGGTGCTTGGGGCTCATCTGGTGATACACGCCTTTGTGCGCTCTCTTGAGCCCCGCCCAAAAGCTCTCAATTCCGTTCGTGGACACATCCCCGTCCACATACTGCTTGCTGCCGTGGGAAATGAACTCCCGGTTCGGCACCCCCTCATAGCCCGCATACTCATCGGTGTAGACCAGCGCGCCAGCCTCGGTGCGCACGGTGACAAAGTCGCGCAAGGTCGCCCGATCTCGATGCGCAATCACGGCCGCCTGGACCGCGTTGGTGGCCCGATCCTTGATGCCCACGACAATGCTCTTGCCCGTGCCTCCCGTGCCCGCGTGGAGCTTCTTGGACTCGTGCTTGTTCTTCTCCAACCCGCCGACGAACGTCTCATCGACCTCCACCGGGCCAGCAAACCGCACGACATCTTCGCCCCAATTCTCCCTGATCCGGTGCGCCAGATACCAGGCCGTCCGTTGTGGGACACCGAGCAACTTGCCGAGCTGGATGCTGGAGAGCCCTTTCGGATGGGTGCTGAACAGGTACAGAGCGATCATCCAGGTCTGATAGCCAAGGTGTGAGCCGTGCATGAGCGAGTCAGTTTTTACCGAGAACTCTTTACGACACGACCGGCAGCGAAACGGATGGCGGCGGGTAGGCTGGGAGCGGATATGAGCAGAATTGCAAGCGGGACACCGTACCCCGTCAGGCCAACGCTGTGCGACAAACCATGCTTCCGCTGCCGCCTCGTCGGGGAACCTCCGCAGCAATGCCACCACGCTCAACTCTGTGTCCATGCGCTGAGATTAGCATACTTGGGGACCAAGTGCATAATTCCCGACGTTAGCACCCCTGCAACAAGACCAGCCGCTGCAAGGATAAAGCCGAAAGTCTGTCCCCGTCTTTCGAGCGTTTGATATTCCGAGACGGTCTTTATGTTGGCGGCCATGCTCTCTTTTTCAACAGCATGGTCATGGGTCTGCTGCTTTTCAGCCATCGCGAAAAACCGCTCGGGAAAGCTCGAATCGACCTCGGCATATTCCTTCATATGGGCAGGAGAAGGAACAGGACCAGAGAACCAGGACGCAGAAATTGATTCGCGAGCGACAAGACGGTCTGCGACCCGGGCAGCGATCTCTTCGATGATGAGTTCTTCAATGTCTTCTTCGGAGGTGTGGGCAGAAGGAACTGCTGAAGGCTTTTGCTCTGGAGACAATGGGTTTACTCCTTGACCGTCCGCAGTGCTCTGTTCCAGGTTTGGGCGATTCTCCTGTGAGTTTCGGCAAAGGAGCCGACCGCGTTGCGCCGAAGTCGGGGAGGCGGGCTTGGCATCAACGCCACAATGGAGCTGGCTCCTCTCAAGATAGACCTGAAACGCTGCTTTCTGGCGTTCTGGAGTTTCACGGACCTGAGATGAGTCGGGTACGCTTTGGCCGTGACTCTGATCCGCCGTCTCCCCTTCCTTGTGGCAAGGGTGAGAATGTATGTGCGGGGAGACGGCTGGTCCGCCTTGCTATCTGGGGTGTGCTCAGCTTTCTTCGGTGTCGCCATACGTCCTTCTCTTCCACAGCATAATGAGGACCAAAAGTATTCTTATGGACAGGGGTGAAAATGGCAATACACTCAACTCGTGTCAATCGGCGGCTCGCACCCCCGGGCAGTCGGTGGCTGGTGATTCGAGACTTGTCGGGTTACGTTACGTTTCCTGCTCTATTCTTGACGCCGTGCTGTCATAACGCTATGCGGGTGACAGTATGACGGTCACACAGATTACGCTCCGCAATGTCGATGCCGAGCTTTCACGCCAGCTTCGCGCTATTAGCGAGGAACGGGGAGAGAGTTTGAACAGCACTGTCTTGGACCTCCTGCGAGACGCGGTGGAGTTGGAGACGCGGCGTACTCGCCTGCGCCGATACGTGACGTGGACGCCCGCTGATCTTGACGAGTTTACCGCTGCGTTGCGCTCGCAACGAGTCGTTGACCGACGGTATTGGGGATGAGGCCGACCGAGCGGCTGGTTCTTGACACAAGTGCCTCCTCGCATCTGCGCGCCGGACATTCCGAGGTGCTCGGATTCGTAGCCGACGCTGCGGTCGTTATCATGCCTGTCACCGTACTTGGAGAACTTGAAGCGGGTTTCGCGTTGGGGGAGCCGCACGGAAGAGAATCGACGTGTGCTCGCCGAGTTCCTCGGCGAACCGTTTGTCAACGTACTGACGGTGACCACTACCACGGTCGGGCACTATGCCAGTATTTTTGCAGCTTTACGTCGAGCCGGTACTCCTATACCCATAAACGATGTATGGATCGCTGCGGAAACCATGGAGTGCAACGGCCACCTGTTGACTTTTGATCGAGATTACCGCCATGTCGGGGGACTCGACCACACATTACTCGAAGTGTCTTGACAGGCTGAGGAAGACCGATGGATATTCCGTGGCCGAGATCGGGTGATCGTCTACTCCAGTCCGGTGGGCATCGAGCACTTGCAGCCCATATTCTTCCTGCGTGCCCAGAGGGGGTTGGTATTGTCGCAGCTGGGTACAAAGAGGCTGGTGACGTACTGATTAAGTCGTTAGCCGAAAACGGTCGGAACGACGCTCTCGTATTGCCAATCCTATTCTGCTACCGGCAGTATATCGAATTGCGGCTCAAGGACATCATTCGGCTGATCAATACCTTTGAAGAGACTGGTCAGAGCTTCAAAGAGATTCACGATCTCAAAAAACTTTGGTCGTCGTTAAGAGCAAGTATCGAAGAAGAAATAGACGAGGAAGATCAAGAGGAATTCGACGCAGTTGAAGAATGTATTATGGAACTCCATAGGGTAGATCGAAAAGGAACAAAATTCCGATACCCGGACTTTATGGAATTTGACCAAATCGATCTTGGTAATCTGAAGTTGGTTATGGGTCGAGCTTCTGCGTTTCTTGATGCGCTGGCCGACCAATGGGAGGAGGGCATTCAAAACAAGTTTTAGGCAAAAGGAGTCTGCTTAAAATTCTCCCGAAGCTTTATTAACGCCCGGTTCAGCGTATTGCAACTCTTACCAT
>WTHD01000024.1 GCA_011523265.1 Candidatus Binatota bacterium | reverse complement strand
CGCGCGCTCAACCACGGAACGACAAACGCGTTGTCTCCGACCTGGCCGGCTCCCTCAAACGATTCCCGGCTGAGGGTGCCGCGATAGATGGGCGGGTGGGGCTGCTGGACCGGCTTGGGGCCGACAGACAACGACGGCACCTGCCAAAAGCGACCCTGATACTCAAAGGGATCCTCGGTCCAGGCCCGTCGGATAATCTCCAGGGACTCTTCGTAGCGCGCGCGACTCTCGGCCTGATCAACACAAAATCCTTCAAAATGCTTTGGAATAATCCCGCGTCCGGCCCCGAAGTTGAGCCGACCGTTGCTCAGGATATCGAGCATGGCAAAGTCTTCGGCCTTCCTGAGCGGATTCTCAAACGGCAAGAGGCTGATCGCCGTGCCCAGCCGGATACGCGAGGTCTCGCGCGCCACGGCGGTCAGAAACATTTGCGGACTGGGACAAATGCCAAACGCATAGAAGTGTTCCTCACCCAGCCAGATCGAGTCAAAGCCGAGTTCCTCGGCCAGGATGCAAATATCGAGAGTATCTTGAAAATATTGCGCCTCGTCTTGCTTATCGCGGAAAAAATCAAAAAGAGAAAACAGACCAAACTCCATGAGAAACTCCTTACGCAGGCAGGATGCGGTGATCCCTCCTCTACGGTCTAAAGAGATGAACGAAATTCCGGCATGACCTCATTGGCAAACAGTTCCAGCCCATAGCGCGCCCGCTTGGGGTCGCGCGCCCCGGCGTGAAAATAAAAGGCGACCTGGTCGAGCGTAAACTCGTCGTCCAATTCGTGCAGCCGACGGCGGCACTCAGCCGGTGTGCCGACCACCGCGCGCTCCTCAATCTGGTCAGGCATGGCTCGGGCGAAGTCGATGAATTGTCTGACCGGATCGGCGGTGTGCATCTTGGTCAGCAGTTCCGCAGGGATCATATTCGTGAACAGATCGGTATAGGCACGGGTGACGGCCTGTCCCTCACGCAGGGCCACATTATGGTCCGGGTCCACGAACAGAAAGAAGATGCAGGTGGTACGCCTCTGACCATGCCCGTTTTCTTCGAGCAGGGTACGGTAGCGCTGGACTCGCTTCCGCACAGAGGGATGGGGGCCGGTGAGCCAGGGCACGATGAACGCATTATCACCGACAATCCCCGCGCCTTCGAATGACTCCCTGCTGATCGTCCCACGATAGATCGGCGGGTGGGGCCGCTGTACGGGTTTGGGTCCAAGCGATAACGACGGCACCTGCCAGAATTCGCCCCGATACTCAAAGGGGTCCTCGGTCCAGGCGCGGCGGATGATTTCCAGCGACTCCTCATAGCGTGCCCGGCTCTCGCGCAGCGGGACCCGAAAGCCCTCGAAGTGCTTGGCAATAATGCCGCGCCCGACCCCGAAGTCGAGTCGGCCGTTGCTCAGGATATCGAGCATGGCAAAGTCCTCGGCCTTCCGCAGCGGATTCTCAAACGGCAGCAGACTGATCGCCGTGCCCAGTCGAATCCGCGCAGTCTCGCGGGCGACTGCGGTCAGGAATATCTGCGGGCTGGGACAAATCCCAAAGGAGTAGAAATGCTCTTCGCCGAACCAGACCGAGTCAAAGCCCAACTCTTCGGCCAGAATGCTCAGTTCCAGCGTATCCTGAAAATACCGGACCTCGTCCTGGCGGTCACGGAAAAAGTCGAATAACGAAAATAAGCCGAACTCCACGGATCCCCTCTCCTTGCATCGTTGGTACGAGGCGCATGGCCTGCTCGCATCCGTACCTCACCTGGCGCTGTACGCCTCAGCAATATACGCGGTCGTCCCATCTGCCAAGAGCAAGAGGGGCGAAACCTGTCGGCATTGACTTCACCGACAGAGTCCAGGATAGTCTGGGGGCTCAAAAAATTCTCCACAGGAGGTGTTCGGTATGAAGATGTATAGTTATCAGCTCAGTAATTTTGCCGGAAAGTGCCGGGTCGCGGCCTATGAAAAAGGGCTTAACATCGAGTTCCTCGATCCGCGTGAAAACCCCGGACAAAAAGAGTACAGAAACATCAATCCCACCGGCAAAGTCCCGGCCTTGGAAACCGACGACGGACAGCTCATTGCCGAGTCGGAGGTCATCAACGAGTACCTGGAAGATAAATTCCCGGAGACGCCGCTGCTGCCGAGCGATGCAGAAGGTAAAGCCGCGGTCCGTTCCATTACGCGCTATCACGATCTGTATATCGATCCGCCGATGCGCGCGTGTTTTCCCAAGTTGTTCGGTCAAGACCTGGACGACCAGTTCATTGCCGACAAGATCGCCGAAGTGAATAATAATCTCGATCAGCTTGAAGCGTCGGTTTCCGACGGGCCGTGGCTGACCGGCGCTAACTTTACCCTGGCAGATGCGGCCATCGCGCCGACCCTGTTCCTCATGGATAATCTGCTGCCGAACTTCGGCTCAAAGAAGCCGTTTGAGGGTCGGCCCAAACTGGCCGCCTGGTGGCAGCGCATCCAGGAGCGGGAGTCCACCAAGAAGGTGCTGGGCGAACAAGGGGCCGCCCTGGCAGCCATGATGAAGGGCTAGAGCTCAGTCAAACCGAGAGGGAAAAAGGGCGGTTATTCGACCGCCCTTTTTTCTTGTGGAAAGTGGACAGGGAAATGGGCTATCCGTCCGTGCACTTGGGGTCGCACTGGGCCGCTTGCTGGGCCGCGTCTTTTTCGCACGACTCGCTTGTCGCATAGGTGTTTTTTTGATCCAGACACTCCAGGATGTTGTTGATCTGAACCGTCAGACAGTTCCTGAGACACTCCGGGGCGTTTTCCCCGCCTGCGGCTTCCAGTTGGTCGTTGACATAGCTATTGAGCGCCCCAAACCGGGCCAGGATATTTGTCGCCCCCGTCTCCGCCGGTTTTGAGGGGGTGTAGCCTTCTGGATAGCCGTCCGCGGCTCCGACAGGGGCGGCGGCGATAAGGGCGCTGAAACAGAACCCACACAGCGTCAGGAGTGTCTTCTTTACTGGCATATTTCTCTTCCTTTCTTTCCCCGTTTCATTACGAACCTGAACCACTACACTGCGGGTCGCAAGCCGCCATTTTTTGGGCCGCGTCCTTTTCACACGATTCACTGCCCTCATAGGTATCGTTCGCCTCGGCACAGGCGATGGATTCATTGAGGGAGATGGTGAGACATGCCCGGTAGCCTTCTGGTGACTGTTCCCCGCCGGCCGCCTCAAGCTTATCGGTCACATACGTCGCGACCGCAAAGACGCGGTCCAGGCTTTTCCGTCCGCCGCCCTCTGCCGGAGTTGAGGGCGTATAGTCCGCAGGGTAGCCGTCCTCGGCAAAGCCTGAAGACAGGCCGGCGAAAGCCAGACTCAGGACGATCCCGCTCACCCCTGTCATTCGGGAGAATGTGTGACCCATAGCCTCTCCTGTACATTGAAAGAACGAGTGTTTCATACCTTCCTCGCTACGGTTGCGCAACTCCAAAGAGCCGACTAAGGACAAAGGCATGGCTCGCGGGTGGGCGGTGAAGAGACGCAGGCGTTCTGCCCTGGCTGCCTGGATGAACTGGCTGTGCCAGCTTGCCACCGTTCTTGTGGCCTTTTGGTGGCCGGCCCTGCTCTCCGACCCCATCTATACTTCCCGACAGGTTCGCTTGGCCGGCCAAGAATTTTACCTGCCAGACGGTACTGTTCCGCAGACCGTAGAGGAACGGGCGATGGCCATCTTCTGGATGTGGAAGCACCGCACGCTGGTGCAGGGCCCCTGGCTCTTTGGGCCGTGCCGAGGACTGCGGGATGTCAATGGCCGCACGCAGACCCTGCTGGTGATTGCGGGCATCTGGCTTGTGCGAGCGGGGGTCTTTGTCCGGCAGCGCTCTACTGCCCGGCGGACTCAATACCTCTGAAACTGTCATTTCTTTTCTGGATTTCTGTGTGGCGCCGTGGTAGAGCCTGAAAAAAAGGGGGGGCTTATGTCTCAGACTGTCCAGGTTGTATGTCCGCACGATTGTCCGGATTCGTGTCTCATGGATGTGACGGTTGAGCACGATCGAGCGGTGAGTATCAAGGCCAGCAAAGAGCATCCATTTACGCGGGGGGCCTTGTGCACTAAGGTCAACAAGTTTCTGGATCGGGTGTATGCGCCGGACCGTCTGCTGTATCCGGTCAAGCGCGTCGGCCCGAAGGGCCCTGGGGCACAGTTCGTCCGGATTTCGTGGGATGAAGCCGTCTCGACCATTGTGGAGAAAATGCAGGCCACGATGGCAACGCACGGACCGCAGTCCATTCTGCCGTATTCATACCGAGGCAATAACGGGGTGTATCAGAGCAACGGAATCGACCGGCGCTTCTTTCATGCGCTGGGCGCCTCCACCCTGGCGCGTACGATTTGCGCTGGCGGATTGCTGGGCGCAATGGATTACTCCGACGTGTTCTTTGGCTTTGCTCCAGAGGGCCTGGTCGAGAGTAAACTCATCATCTTCTGGGCCTCCAATCCACTGAACACGGGCTTCCATGTCTGGCCCTTCGTCCGCCAGGCACAGCGGCGCGGGGCGCGGCTGATTGCCATTGACCCGTACCGTTCGCGGACGGCCCGGGCGTGTGATGAGCATATCGCCGTCCGGCCGGGAACCGACGCGGCCCTGGCCCTGGCCCTGATGAAGGTCATTGAAGCAGAGGGGCTGGCCGATCTTGACTATGTAGAGCGGCATACCATCGGTGCCGAGCCGTTTTTCAGACGCCTGCGCTCCCTCTCGCTCCCGGACTTGGCGCAGACGTGCGACGTTCCGGTGAGCACTATTCAGGACCTGGCACGCACCTATGCGACGACCCGGCCGGCGGCGATCCGGACCGGCGTTGGTATCCAGCGCAGCGGCGGGGGAGCGGCGGCCGTCCGCGCCGTGGCCTGTCTGCCCGCGCTGACCGGTGCCTGGCGTGAGGTTGGCGGGGGCTTGTGCAACTTCGGTGGAGCCATGTTTACCGCCCAGAATATGAAACAGGTGATGCGCTTTGATCTCTCGCCGGAGGGTACGCGCGAAATCAATATGATGCGGCTGGCCGAGCATCTGCTCGATCCCAGTTTCGATCCGCTCATCAACGTGCTGTATGTCTACAACTGCAATCTGGCCGCCTCACTGCCCGATCAAGCCGAGCTGCGGCGGGCGCTGCAACGGGCGGACCTGTTTACCGTTGTCCACGATCTTTTCCTGACGGATAGCGCGGACTATGCGGATATCGTCTTGCCGGCGACCTCTCCCCTTGAGCAGGACGATATGATTCTGGCGTACGGCGGTGATTTTGGCAGCTTCAGCCGCAAGGCGCTTGAACCGCTGGGCCAAGCAAAGTCGAACGCCGACGTGTTTCAGTTGTTGGCGACCGGGCTGGGCATCACTGAGCCGGCGGTGCATGCCTCGGCGGAGGAATTTACCGGTGAAGCCCTCAAGGCCGGGCTGTCTGTCGACGAATTCCTGTCTCGTCCTTTTATGCCGACCCGCCCCGAGCCGAACCTGCTGCCCCGAGCGCAGGGCGGCTTCCTGACCCCTTCGGGAAAGTTCGAGTTCTTTTGTGAAAAAATGGAGCGGGACGGGCTTGACCCGCTGCCAGCCTTTGTTCCTCCCCACGAGACCCTGGGCGAGGGGCCGTTTCCGCTGAATTTCCTGCCGCGCAAGCATAAGGATTCGCTGAATTCCTCCTATGGACACCTGCCGGTGATGCGCCGTCAAGAGTCCACGGCCCGGACCTTGGAAATCCACCCGCACGATGCGGCCGCCCGCGGAT
>WTHD01000108.1:3077-5764 GCA_011523265.1 Candidatus Binatota bacterium | reverse complement strand
GCTCAGGACCGGTCTGGCGATGGGTGCTGATCGGGCCATCTTGGTTGGCTGCGACCAAGACTTGGACTCCTTGGCTGTCGCCCGGGTTCTGGCCAAAATTGTTGAAGAAGAAAATCCTCAACTCGTTCTCATGGGCAAGCAGGCGATTGACGACGACGCCAATCAGGCCGGCCAGATGCTGGCGGCGCTGTTGGGTTGGCCCCAAGCGACCTTTGCCTCTGAAGTCGTGCTGTCCGATGACCAGCAATCCGTCAAGGTCACGCGCGAAGTGGACGGTGGACTGGAAACAATCGGCTTTGCCCTGCCCGGTATTATTACCTCTGATTTACGGCTCAACGAACCCCGCTACGCCTCCCTGCCCGGCATTATGAAGGCGCGTAAAAAAGAGATCAAAGAAGTCGCCGCGGCAGACCTCGGCGCTGATATGAGCCCCCGCTTGACGATCAATAGCCTTGAACCGCCAACCCAGAAAGAGGCCGGCAAAAAAGTCGAGACCGTGGAAGAGTTGATCGATCTGCTGCACGACGAGGCGAAAGTGATCTAACGCTGCTGCGCTATGCGATGACATCTGGAGACGAGAATAATGGGAAATATACTTGTTTTTGCGGAAACTCAAAAAGGGCGTGTCCCCAAGAGTTCGCTGATTGCCATTCAAGCCGGTAAAAACGCGGCGAGTAAACTCGGTGGCGACGTGCTCGTGGCCGTCTTGGGCTCGGACACCGCTGCCGCCGCCCAGGAAGCGGCAGGATATGGGGCGGCAAAGGTCTTCGCTGTCGATGATACTGCGCTCGAAAACTATCTCGCGGACGCTTATGCTGCCACGCTCGAACAGCTCGTGCAGGCAAACGATGTCACGTTGGTGGTGGCGACGGCCACGGCGGTGGGCAAGGACCTGTTGCCGCGGCTAGCGGCCCGACTGGGCGTAGGCATGGCCAGCGATGTGGTCAGCTTCAATGACGATGGCACATTGCAGCGGCCCATGTATGCCGGCAACACCATGGCAACCGTGACGCTTGCGGACACGATCAAGGTCGTGTCTGTCCGCAGTACTGCATTTGACGCCGCTCAGCCGGGAGAACCGTCTGCGGTGGAACAGGTCAGCATCAGCCTCGACGCAGACGCGACCAAAATGCAGTTTGTTGAGTTTAATGAAACCAAGTCCGACCGGCCCAACCTGACGGAGGCCAGCATTGTGGTGTCTGGCGGGCGCGGGTTGAAGTCGGGCGAGAATTTCACAACCTATCTGGAGCCTTTGGTGAACGAGCTGAATGCGGCCATGGGTGCCAGTCGGGCGGCGGTTGATGCTGGCTTTGTCCCCAACGATCTGCAAGTGGGGCAGACCGGAAAAGTCGTGGCGCCGGAGTTGTATATTGCGGTGGGGATTTCCGGTGCGATCCAGCATCTCGCCGGCATGAAGGACTCGAAAGTCATTGTGGCAGTGAATAAAGATCCTGACGCACCGATTTTCAACGTGGCGGACTACGGCTTGGTCGCAGACCTGTTCAAGGCCGTGCCCGAGTTGACCGAGGCGGTAAAAAAAGCCAAGGAGTAGGGATGTCAAAGAACGGAGACAGGGGAGAGACCCTCTCCTGGGCCGTCTCTTTCGATAGCGCATGTGCTCGCCCGGACGGCGAGCCTCTTTCCCAGGGCTGGGATGTGAAGCAGTAAAGCGCCCCTCCAGCCCGTAAAAGAGTAAACGTGTCCAGCTTTGTACGGTATGATTGGAGGACACGTTCACTCTTTTCAACACAACCCGTCCAATCAGAAGGTAAAGTGCATGGGCCTGACGAGTCTTTTGATCGCCAATCGAGGGGAAATTGCCATCCGTATCGCCCGCGCGGCTGCCGAACTCGGCATACGGACCGTTGCTATTTTCTCTGAAGATGATGCGCAGTCGCTCCATACCCAAAAGACGGACGAAGCGCTACCGCTCCAAGGCCGGGGTGCCGCGGCCTATCTCGATATCGAGCAGATCATTGCGCTGGCCGCACAGGCGGGCTGCGATGCGATTCATCCCGGCTATGGGTTTCTGAGCGAGAACGCGGAGTTCGCTAGGTGCTGTGCCGAGGCTGGGCGGACTTTTATTGGGCCCCAGGTCGAAACGCTGGCGCTGTTTGGCGATAAAGGACAGGCGAGAACGTTGGCTGAAAAATGCGAGGTCCCGGTTCTGCCGGGGACGTCCGGTCCGACGAGTGCAGACGAGGCAAAAGAGTTCCTGGCATCTCTGGGTGCCGACGGAGCCGTGATGATTAAAGCCCTGGCGGGTGGCGGTGGTCGCGGTATGCGGGCGGTGCAGGCGGTCGATGATCTTGAGGCGGCCTACGCGCGGTGTCAGTCCGAAGCAACCGCGGCCTTTGGCAGTGGCGATGTGTATGTCGAACAACTCATTCCCCGTGCACGGCATATTGAGGTCCAGGTCCTTGGTGATGGGTCCGGTGCGGTCAGCCATCTTGGCGAGCGTGAGTGCAGCATCCAGCGCCGCAACCAGAAGCTGGTGGAAATCGCTCCGTCGCCCGGGCTGTCGTCTGCGCTCAGAGAGCGCTTGAGTTGCGCTGCGGTTCGACTCGCCCAGGAGGTGCAGTACGCCAGCCTGGGTACGTTCGAATTCCTGGTTGATGCTGAACATGGCAGTGACAACGCGACATTTGCCTTTATTGAAGCCAATGCACGGCTGCAAGTCGAGCATA
>WTHD01000108.1:0-2977 GCA_011523265.1 Candidatus Binatota bacterium | reverse complement strand
GACAACGCGACATTTGCCTTTATTGAAGCCAATGCACGGCTGCAAGTCGAGCATACCGTCACCGAAGAAGTGACAGGTGTGGACCTTGTGAAGACACAACTCCGTTTGGCCGCCGGCAGTTCACTTGCCGACTTGGGACTCACTCAGGAATGTATTTCCGAGCCACGCGGCTTTGCCATGCAGGTTCGTATCAATATGGAAACCATAGCGTCGGACGGTGCGCCACGCCCGTCGGGTGGAACCTTAGCCGCGTTTGAAGTGCCATCGGGTCCCGGTCTGCGAACCGACACGTTCGGCTATGTTGGCTATACCACCAGTCCGAGCTTCGATTCCCTGCTGGCCAAATTGATCGGTTCTTCTCCCTCGTCAGATTTTTCCGATGTCGTGACCAGGACCTACCGGGCGCTATGTGAATTCAAGATCGAAGGCGTGGCCACGAACATCCCGTTCTTACAGAGCCTCTTACGGCATCCGGCAGTTGTGAAGAATCAGATCTATACCCGCTTTGTCGAAGACCACAGTGCGGAGTTGGTTCAGGTGGATCATCATCAGCGTTTCTTTTTCCATGCCGACCGGGCTCAGTCAGAAACTCCAACGTTGGCTGGTGTGAAGGTGGATAGCGTTGATCCTTTGGCCGTGCTTGAGCACGGCAAGTCCGCGGGCTCGACAACTGCTATGACCACGGCTCCGGTCGGACAGACACCCGAGGTGAGCGGTCCTGACGGGACCGTCGCCGTCCCGGCTCCCCTCCAGGGCACTATTGTCAGTCTGGACGTTAGTGAAGGAGACGAGGTGCACGTCGGCCAGCAACTCCTCATCATGGAATCCATGAAGATGGAGCACGTGGTCTCGGCGGAAACGAGCGGCATTATCCGCCAACTGACCGTCGGTCAGGGAGACGCCGTTTTTGAAGGTCATCCGCTTGCCTTTATCGAGGAGACCGAGGTGGAGGTGACGGCGGTCGAACAGGCGACCGATCTTGACCTCGACTATATCCGTCCGGACCTGGCCGAGATCGTTGAGCGGCATGAACTGGGCATGGACGCCGCTCGGCCCGAGGCGGTTGCGCGGCGGCGGAAGACCGGCCAACGCACGGCACGTGAGAACATCTACGATATCTGTGACCCCGATACCTATGTCGAGTACGGGCCCATGGTTATTGCAGCCCAACGGCAGCGGCGTTCGTTGGACGATTTAGTGCGCCGTACTCCGGCGGACGGCATGATCGCCGGGGTCGGCAGGGTCAACGGCGATCTGTTTGACGAAAAGGCAGCGCAGTGCATTGTCATCTCCTACGATTATACTGTGCTGGCCGGGACGCAGGGCTTTAAGAATCACTACAAAAAAGATCGTATGTTTGAGTTGGCCGAGCGCTGGAAGCTGCCGGTTGTCTTCTTTGCCGAAGGTGGCGGTGGTCGTCCGGGCGACACCGACTGGTCGAGCCCATCCGGGTTGGATGTCCCGGCCTTTTACCTGTGGGGCAAGCTCAGCGGCATGGTACCCCTGGTCGGCATTACCTCAGGCCGGTGTTTTGCCGGTAATGCGGTGATTCTGGGCTGCTGCGATGTGATTATTGCGACCGCAGGATCGAATATCGGCATGGGTGGCCCGGCCATGATTGAGGGGGGTGGACTGGGTGTCTTCCGGCCGGAAGAAGTAGGGCCGATGGAAGAGCAGGTGCCGAACGGCGTGGTGGATATTCCGGTCAAAGATGAAGCCGAAGCGGTCCAGGTGGCGAAGCGATATCTCTCCTATTTTCAAGGACCAATCGCCGAGTGGGACTGTGCCGACCAACGCTTGCTGCGTTATATCGTGCCGGAGAACCGTCTGCGTGTCTATGAAATCCGTGATGTGATCGAGACCCTGGCCGACACCGGTTCTGTGCTGGAAATCCGTAAGCATTTTGGTATCGGCATGGTCACGTCCTTTGTGCGGATTGAGGGACGTCCGGTTGGTGTGATTGCCAACAACCCCAAACATCTGGGTGGAGCTATTGATTCTGACGCGGCGGACAAAGCTACGCGGTTCATGCAGTTGTGTGACGCGTTTGACATTCCCATTCTCATGCTGTGTGACACACCGGGCAATATGGTTGGCCCCGAGTACGAAAAGGCCGCTCTGGTCCGTCACTGCTGTCGCATGTTTGTGACCGGCGCGAGCCTGACCGTGCCGTTCTTCACCATCGTGTTGCGAAAATCGTACGGACTCGGCGCGCAGGGGATGGCCGGGGGGAGCTTTAAAGCACCGGCTTTTGCGGTGTCCTGGCCAACGGGCGAGTTTGGCGGCATGGGGCTGGAGGGCGCGGTAAAGCTGGGCTACCGCAAAGAGTTGGAGGCTGAGACGGACCCGTACAAGCGCAAGGAACTCTACGAACAGCTTGTTGCCAAGATGTACGAAAGCGGCAAAGCGCTCAGCACCGCTACCTATTTCGAGATTGATGATGTGATTGATCCTGCCGAGTCCCGGCGCTGGATTATGGCCGCCCTGCGCTCCTCACCCTCACCTGCCCCGCGGACAGAGAAAAAACGGCCGTGTATTGATACGTGGTGACGAGAGCGGGTTACGACCCGCCCTGTGTAGACCGGTCGCTTAGACGTCGCTCCCCGTACCTATCCCGAAGGCGCGCTCCGCATCGTAGCTTGAAGGTGGCCGCCTTCAGGGCCTACGCCCATTCTGCTCCGATCTGAGGCTACCGCCCCACAAAATTGCCGGGTCGCCGCTCAGCCACGGCTTTAATGCCCTCTTTGTGGTCTTCCGTTTGCTGGAGTCGGTGCTGCTCTCGAAACTCGTGATCCGTCGCCGCTTTGACCGCAGCCGCAATGCCGTCTCGCATGGTTGCCCGCACGGACTGCACGGCCAGGGGTGCGCTCTCGGCGATTTCCTTGGCGAGTTCCAGTGCAGCCGAGCGGACGTTCTCCTTTGTGGTCAGAACCTCGCCCAAGCCCCAGCTATAGGCCTCCTCGCCGCCTATCCTCCT
>WTHD01000010.1 GCA_011523265.1 Candidatus Binatota bacterium | reverse complement strand
GCCCGATTCAGACGCCGCCCTGATCCCGGGGCTTTGGGACCTCAGGGCAGGCGACGGGGTACGACGGGTGGGGGCCCGGGTGGTCGCCCAGTACGGCGACGGGAGCTACGCCTGGGAGGGGTATGTGGACCGGGGCGAGGTGTCCCTGGACAAGCAAACGCGAACGATAGACGTGATCGTGCGTGTGCCGGAACCGTTTACGGCTGGTGTTCCGATAGACGGGTCCGATGTTGTCGGTGATCGCCCCCCCTTGCTGGTAGGCAAGTTCGTAGATGTGGAAATCCACGGCCATGAATTGGATGGATACTACCGGGTGCCCCGAGCGGCGCTGCAATCCGGCAACGAGGTTTGGATCGTAAGCGAAGGCGGCGTAGTGAGTATCGTTCCGGTACAGGTACGGCAACGTACCAACGACGAGGTATATGTGACCGGCGCACTCGAAAGCGGCCAGGCCGTCATCACCGGTGGAATCCGGTTTGCCACACAAGGCATGCGCGTCCTGACGGGAGTTGACCCGATACCATGAGCCCTGACAACGGCACTCACCAGGAACCATCCGGCCCGATCGCCTTTATGGCGAGCAACGGCGTTGCCGCCAACCTTTTGATGCTGGCTATCGTAGCAGCAGGGTTGCTGTCACTGAACGGCATTGTGTTCGATATGTGGCCCACGATACCGTTTAACCAGATCGAGGTCACCATAGCCTATCCCGGCGCCACACCCGATGACGTTGAGGAGTCAATCGTCCTCAAAATTGAGGAGCAGGTGAGTCCACTGGATAACGTCAAGACCGTCAATTCCGTGGCTGCACCGGGGATGGCGTCCGTCAGGATCGAACTGAAGTCCGGTGCGGACCTCGACATTGCAATGGATGATATCAAAGCCGCGGTGGGGCGTATCCAGTCGTTCCCCGGCGCCGCCGAACGACCCCAGTTCAGGGAGATGACCAATCTCCAGAGCGTCATTCGCCTCATCGTGTATGGCGACATCTCCGAACGCTCGCTCAAGGAACTGGCGCACCAGATCGAGGACGAACTCGCCGCGCTTCCCGATGTGTCTGAAGTGGATGTGACCGGGGTGCGCGATTACGAGATTTCCATCGAAGTGCCGCTCCAGCGGTTGCGGGCTCTCGGACTCACGCTCCAGGATGTCGCGCATGCGGTTCGCCGCGGCTCGCTTGACCTCTCCGCCGGCAGCCTTGAGACCCGGGAAGCCCAGGTGCGCGTCCGCACCATCGGCCAGCGCTATGATCAGCAGGATTTCGAGGACATCATCGTTCTCGCCGAAAGTAACGGCGCCGTCGTACGACTGGGTGATATCGCCGACGTGCGGGATGACTTCGAGGAGACTGATCTGATCGTGCGGCACCAGGATAAGCCGGCCGCTTTCATCGAGGTCTTCCGCGTTGGCAACGAAAAAGTGTCAGACGTCACCGCAGCCGTTAAGGAACACCTTGAGAACGTGGTGATGCCCTCCCTGCCCGACGGGGTAGGGATTACCGTCTGGAACGATGATTCGGAGTTTTTCGACGCCTGTGTCGACCTTCTCCTCAAGAACGGCTCCCTGGGCCTTATCCTCGTCTTCATCGCGCTGGCCCTGTTTCTTGAAATACGGGTGTCACTGTGGGTAGCTGCCGGTATTGCCATTTCGGCCATCGGCGCGCTGGCCGTGGTGCTGGCGCTCGATCTCGTCATTGATTCGAACGGCCTGTTCGCCTTCGTCCTGGCCATCGGCATCGTCGTCGACGATGCCATCGTCGTATCCGAGCATGTCTACCGTGAACGCAAGCTTGGCCTCGAAGGTCTTGTCGCAGCCATCCGCGGCACACGGCGGATCATGGTCCCTTTGACCTTCGCTGTCCTGACGTCGGTCGCCACCTTCTCTCCCCTGCTCCTCATGCCCGGCGGCCAGGGTGAGGTTCTTCGCCCGACGGCAGTCATCATTATGTCCATGCTGCTGATTTCCCTGGTGGAGTCGCTCCTGGTCATGCCAAACCACCTGTCCCACCTGCCCGGAGCTGGATGGGTGCCCACCTTTCCTATCAGCCGCTTCCTTTGGTGGACCCAGACCGCAGTGGATCGCGGATTGAAAAGGTTCGTAAACGGCCCCCTGGAACGGTGGCTGGGGTTCGCAACGGAGCAACCCGCGGTTGTGATCGCCGGGGCCATCGGCCTGCTCATCCTCTGCGTGTCACTGCTGCCAGCGGGTATCGTCAGAACCACCTTCGTCGGCCAAGTAGAGGGCGACTTCGTGACGGTCAGCCTCGAGATGCCCGACGGAACGCCTGCGCAACGGACCTACGAAGTGGCGATGGAAATAGAGGCCGCAGGGCGGCGTGTCATCGGCCGGCTCTCTCGCGACCGGTCCGAGAATGCGCCACCCCTGCTTTCGGGGGTCATTGTGACCGTCGGCCAGGGGGCGCGCGTGGAAGGTGGGGGACTTATCCCCCAACCCAGCCTCAATCCGAAAGCCAATATCGCCACAGTCGAGTTCAAGCTGTTAGGCGCACAACAACGGGAGATCGCGACCCGCACCGTCCAGGAAGCGTGGCGAGATGAGGTCGGATTTTTGCCGTATGCGCGCGGTGTCACCTTCACCAGCGAACTCGTCGTCTTGGGCAATCCGGTCGAGGTTGTGCTGTCGCACCCCGACCCTGAGCGCCTTGTTGGGATCGCCGGCTCAATGCTTAACGACCTCCGTCAGTTGCCAGGCGTCTTCGACATACGCTCGGATCATGCGTCCGGAGTCAGGGAGATCCAACTGGCGTTACGGCCTGAAGCCCGCACGCTCGGACTCACGCTCGAAGAAATGGCTCAGCAGACACGCGCCGCCTTCTTTGGCGCAGAGGCGTTGCGGGTGCAGCGCGGCCGCGAGGAAGTCCGGGTCTATGTGCGCCTACCGCGCACTGGGCGCGATGCCATCACGGATGTCGAAGGATACCTGCTCCGTACACCCAGCGGCGCCGAGGTGCCGCTCAGCCACGTGGCTTCGCTCAGCCAGGACACCTCACCGCTGACCATCAGGCGCAAGGACGGTCAGCGCGTCGTCACGGTCACGGCGGATGTGGACCCTGTCGTGATTACCGGCAATGAGGCCAACAACATCCTGGCGAGCACGATACTGCCGGAACTCGCCGCCTCGAACCCCGGCCTGACCTACACGTACGGTGGACAGGCCCAGCAACAACTCGAATCCTTCGACTCGCTGTTCCGCACTTTCACTCTCGCTCTGTTCGTGATTTTTGCGCTGCTTGCCATCCCACTTCGGTCATATATCAAGCCCCTGATCGTCATGGCTGTCATTCCGTTTGGGCTGATCGGCGCCATTCTCGGCCACTTGGTGATTGGGATCGACTTCAGTTTCGTCTCCGTCATGGGCTTCGTCGGTCTCAGTGGCGTGGCTGTGAACGATTCCCTGGTCATGATTGATTTCATCAATCAGAAACTCAGAGAAGGTGCCTCGGTGCGAACCGCAATCATAGAGGGCGCTAAGGGGCGTTTTCGTCCGATTATGCTCACTTCCGTGACGACTTTCCTTGGCTTCACACCTCTTATTCTGGAACGGGCTATTCACGCAAAGTTCCTGGTTCCCTTTGCCGCATCGCTCGGTTTTGGCATTCTCTTCACCACGTCCATACTGATGTTGCTCGTTCCCGCTCTTTCCGCCATCCATCTGCGTCTGATTGCTTCGCGCGACAGTTCTGGTGTCCGTACCGCAATGCACGAACAAACTTCGGCCTAAATACGAAAGAAAGTTCAAGAAAGCCGCCTGAATCCCGATACGTAAACTGTCCATAAAAACGGGGCAACTTCACATACTCACCCGAACCTGTGCCTTGTTTCAGCTCAGAATCAGGGTAGTGTCTCACTTTGAATTTCTTCCTTCTCCGTGTTCGTCACGCCATTCCCTCCCGTCCGGGAGCCTACGGTTACAGTTACGTTCTGCGCCCAACCTCATAGTTTTACTAGGGACAGACGGTCGGCAGGCGTGTAGAAAAAGGCCATGAGTGCCCGCACGCGCGTCAGCGTCATGCCCGGGAGCCGAGAGGAGGACCCGATACCTGAGGGGGAATGTGGGAGGGCGAACTACTCCATCTTTACCGGTCAAAATTTTCAACATGAGACACTACCAGAATCAGCCTTGCCCCTCCTGAGCCGGGAGAGGGCACTGGCTCATTTTGCTCTGTAAGACGTAGACTGTATTGGGCGAAAACCCTTAAACTGTACCAGTACCCGATAGAGTTATAGTATGGTAGGAGTAAGTGATCCTATGACATCAAGATAATGCAGGGAGGCCGGGACTGATGGCTGTTACTGTAGAGGATTTGATAACCCAGCCGCTCACTTTGACCCAAGAACTGATTCTGATGCTCCTCAACGAGGAGACCGGCTGCTGCCATCAGGTGCCCGTCTGCTGAATCGAACCAGGATGTTGAGATGACCCTTACCCAATTCGCCCGATTCGCGTCGATTGAGGGCCTCGTGCTCGAGGCGGCGGCCATGCTGTTGGCGTTTGTCGGCGTTTTGTTTCTGGGTTCGATGCTCCTGCCCGGCCGTCGGGTTGCAGGGCCGGATCTCGAGGGAAAATCACGCACCTACAAGCTCAACGGCCTCGCCTTGTTCCTGCTTACCGTGATTGCGGGATGTCTCGCCCAGGTCGCCGGCTGGTTCTCGCTGTCAGTGCTGCATACCCACTTTGCCGCGTTGTTCGTGGTGGCAAACGGATTCGCATTTGCTCTTTCCGGTTGGCTGTATTGTCGCGGAGCCCGGGCCCAGGATGCATCACCGGGAGTCTGGCGAGGCTTCTTCTTCGGTTTGGAGCTTAATCCGACCTGGGTCGGGGTGGACTTGAAGCTGTTCAGCTACCGTCCTTCCCTCATCGCCCTGGCGCTGTTCAACGCATCGTTTGCCGTCGTGCAGTATGAAACCTACGGCGGGCTGACCCTGGCCATGGCGCTCTATCAGATCTTCACCTTCTTGTACGTGCTCAACTACTTCCAGTTCGAGTACGGAATGACCCACACCTGGGACATGGTCAGTGAGCGCTTCGGGTGGATGTTGATTTGGGGAGACTATGTGCTGGTGCCATTCTTCTATAGCCTTGCGGGCTGGTGGCTGATCCACGCAGCGGAACCGCTGTCTCCCATGGCCGCCGCCGCGATCGTCTTGTTGTTCGCCTTTGGCTTCTGGCTCTTCCGCGGTGCCAACCAGCAGAAGCACCACTTCAAGCGTGACCCTGCGGTCACGATTTGGGGACAACCCGCCCGGTCCCTGGACGGGCGCCTGCTGGTCTCCGGATTTTGGGGTATTGGACGACATCTCAACTATACCGGCGAGGTCTGCGTCTACCTCGCGTTCACCCTGACCACTGGACTCGCCTCCTGGGTGCCCTACCTGTTGCCCGCGTGGCTGATGGGTCTGTTGTGGCATCGATCGAGACGTGACGAGCGCCGCTGTCGCGCCAAGTATGGCGAGCTGTGGGGACGCTACACGCAGCGGGTGCGTTATTCGATGCTGCCGTTTGTCTATTGAAGACAGGGATGGCGCAACAGTCTCACAATCTGACAACCCGGCGTTCGGCGCAGCTCTCGCCGCGGACAGCAAAAGCCGTTCCCGAACTCGTGGGTGGATGGCCGTTGATCGGTCATCTGCTGGATTTTCAAAAGGATCCGGTCTCGATGTTGAGCTGCGGCTGGCGCGAGCAGGGCGAACTCGTCCGGTTCCGGCTCGGTCCCCGCGAGTTTGTTCTCTTCACCGGACCCGAAGCCCACGACTTTT
>WTHD01000094.1 GCA_011523265.1 Candidatus Binatota bacterium | reverse complement strand
AATAAACGGTGAGCATGACCTCCTTCCTGCGCATCATGGGCATCCTTCTGACGCTGGCCGTCCTGGTCGGGGTGGGGCGGTGGTATCTCGTCGGGCAAGCGCCTGACTATACGACCACGGAACCTAGACTGTCGCTCGGCCAGGCGCTGGGCGGGGAGCTGGCCGGCTTTGCTCGGGCGGACCGCCCACGGGAATTTCGATTCCCGGACGACCACGGGCCGCATCCAAACTATCGGACGGAGTGGTGGTATTACACCGGCAATCTGAAGTCTGCCGAAGGGCGCCATTTCGGATTCCAGCTCACATTTTTCCGAACGGCCCTGAACGCACCACCAGACCAGACCGGGCGTGCCTCGGCCTGGGGGACGCAGGACGTGTATATGGCCCATTTCGCGCTGAGCGACGTAGCGGAGCAACGTTTTCACGCCTTTCAGCGTTTGAGCCGGGCGGCGCTTGGCTTGGCCGGGGCGTCGGCCATCCCCTTTCGCGTCTGGCTCGAAGACTGGTCGGTCACTGGCGAGACGGCGGTGGAGCAGCCCGTGTCCATGCAGCTTTCCGCTGAAGAACAGGACGTGGCGCTGGACCTCAGGCTGGTGTCAGACAAGCCTGTTGTCTTACATGGCCAGAATGGACTGAGTCAGAAAGGTGCTGCGGCAGGTCAGGCTTCGTATTATTATTCCCTCACCCGTCTGCGCTCGGCCGGCGTCATTCGATTGGGGGACGAAGAATTCCAGGTGCAGGGGCTGAGCTGGATGGACCGGGAGTGGAGTACGAGCGTGCTGAGCGAGGCGCTCCAGGGTTGGGACTGGTTTGCCCTTCAACTCACAAACGGACAAGAATTGATGGTCTATCAGGTACGTCAGCAAGCGGGCGGTATCCATCCCCTCAGCAGCGGAACCCTGGTCGCCGCGGATGGGACACCGCAGGCCCTGACCCCGGCGGACTTTCAGATCGAGGTGCTGCAAACCTGGCAGAGTCCGGCTGACGGAACCGTATACCCGGCCCAATGGCGGGTGCGTATTCCGGACGAGGCGATTGACCTGACGATTACGCCATATATGGCTGACCAGGAGATGCACACCCTGATTCGGTATTGGGAAGGCGCAGTCCGCGCGCGCGGGACCGTGCAGGGGCGCTCGCTCGAAGGCGACGGCTATGTTGAGCTGACCGGCTATGCTGAAAAAAAGGCGGGTTCCGCGGTGTTTGGCAGGATGTCATGAGAACGGAGATTTTCATCCGTCGGGTGCGTATTCCCGCGCCAGCGGCTGAGGTCTTCCAGTGGCACGCGCAGCCGGGGGCGCTCACACGCCTCACGCCGCCCTGGGAGTCGGTGGAAATTGTTGAGCGCAGCGGTGGGATTGAAAACGGTGGACGAGTGGTGCTGCGTATGGGGCTCGGTCCGGTTTCCCAACAATGGGTCGCCGAACATCGTGACTACGAAGCGGGAGTCCAATTCCGGGATGTCCAAATCTCCGGACCTTTTACCCACTGGGAGCATACCCACCGAGTTGAAGCGGACGGACGAGCGGGCTGCATTTTGGAGGATCGGATTGAATACGCGCTGCCGGGCGGACGTCTGGGTCAGATACTCGGTGGCGCATGGACCAGGCGGAAATTAGCCCGGCTCTTTACCTATCGGCATGAGGTGACGCGCCAGGAGATGCTTGCTCATTACCATAATCGACAGCACAATCAGTTAAACTATGGAGGAAGACCGATGAAGGTACTCGTCTCCGGTGCAAGCGGTTTGGTTGGCTCCGCGCTGATCCCTTTTCTGACAACGGGTGGGCATAGCGTCACGCGTTTGGTCCGAAGGGACAGGGCGAGTGTGGGGGACGGTGAAGTCGCCTGGTCTCCGGCTACCGGAACGATTGATCGGGCCGGGTTGGAAGGATTTGATGCGGTTGTCCATCTGGCCGGAGAGAACATCGCCTCCGGGCGCTGGACCCCCGAGCGCAAACGTCGCATTCGGGACAGCCGGGTTAATGGAACCCAGGTGCTATGCGAAGCCCTGACACAATGCGACCAGCCGCCCAAGGTCTTTGTCGGGGCCTCCGCGATCGGGTATTACGGGGATCGTGGAGACGAAACCTTGACCGAAGAGAGCGAGGTGGGGGAGGGGTTTCTGACCGAGGTCTGTCGGGACTGGGAGGCCGCTGCGGCCGGGCTGACCAATACGGGCATACGGACCGCCCTGCTGCGGATCGGCATTGTCCTCAGTCCCGCCGGTGGCGCGCTGAAAAAAATGCTCTTACCTTTTCAGCTTGGTCTGGGCGGCGTTATTGGCACAGGCACACAGTATATGAGCTGTATTGCCCTGGACGACGTTATCGGGGTCATACAGCACGCCATAACCAACGACGAGGTTAGCGGCCCGATCAATGCGGTGTGTCCCGAGGCCGTGACGAATCGGGAATACACCCGGACGCTCGGCAGGGTCCTGGGGCGTCCCACACTGTTCCCGGTCCCGGCCTTTGCGGCTCGGCTTGCCTTTGGCGAGATGGCCGACACGCTGCTGCTCGCCAGCACCCGGGTTGAGCCGCGTGTCCTCATGCAGACCGGCTATGCCTTCCGCTATCCAAGCCTGGAGAGCGCCCTCCGGCATGTGCTGGGAAAGGGGTTAGGGGTTAGGGGTTAAAGGAAGCCAATCCCCTCTTAATAGTATGAGGCTGTTTTTTGATCGTATCTTTGTCTTTCTAGAGACGCTTGCCGCCGGTGTCTGGATCGGAGTGTTGGGCGGGTTCGGCTTTGCCGTGGCTGGCACGGTCTTTCAGGAACTGCCCACGACCACCTTGGCCGGAAACGTGAATGCCGCAGTGCTGGCCAAGCTGAACCGCCTCGAATTTATTGCCGCCACGGGGATGGCCGTGTCGGCGGTGTACTTTTTGCTGCGTTCGGACTGGTGGACGGCCGTGCGCTTGACGAAGACGGTGCTCGTTGTGGTCATGGTTGTCTCGCTGATCTATTACGCCTTGGTCGTGGGCGACCGATTGGAATATCTGCGGGTCGTAGAGATTCAGGATTTCGATACTTTCGATATGACAAAAAAAGATTTTTGGGACGAGTTTACGCGGCTTCACGACCGCTACACCCAATTGGTCAAAGCCAACCTGGGTATGGCGGTGTTATACCTCTTGCTCTCCGCGTTTGAACGGCGCTAGGGACTATGCTCCCGGCGTGAGCGCGCGGAGTACGTTCAGGATATTGGCGCGCTTTTTGGCCGGGTCGGTTTCAAATGACTGCATTTGCAGAAAGACCGTGTCCACTCCGTTATCCAGATAGCGCTGCACCCGCGCTCTCATCTCTTCCGGTGAGCCCTGAATAAACAAGTCCTGCATGACCTCCGGCGGTACCGCGGCCACGGCCGCCTTGCGGTCGCCGCCGGCCCACGCTTCCCACATGGGACCCAGCAGCTCCGTCCGACCCAGCCATTGGTGAAACGCCTTATACACCGGCACATTCAAATAGGTATTGATATGCCGCCGGATGCCGGTCTCAACCGCCTGACCGGGCGGGTCAACGCTGATGAAAATCCGGGCGGTGATTTCCACTTCGTCAGGACTCCGGCCCGCCGCCTGAGCCGCCTCACGTACGACGGCGACCGACTTTTTGACGTCAGTGGCGGAGAGCCAGTTGATAATCGCCCCGTCGGCATACTGACCGGCGATGCGCAGCATCATCGGTTTCAGCGCACCAACGTGGATGGGAATAGGGTTTTGTGGCGGCCGGCTGAATCGGAAGCCTTTGACCGTAAAGGTCTCGCCCTCAAAGGTGACGCGCTCCCCGGTAAACGCCTGGCGCAGGAAGGCCAGCATTTCTTGTACCCGGACTGCCGGGCGGGCAAACTTGCCGCCGTTCCAGAATTCGACAATCGGATGTGACCCCGCGCCGATACCCAGACAAAACCGGTTCGGTGCGAGTTCGGCCAGGCCCGCCGCGCTCATGGCCAGGGTTGCCGGCCCGCGCGTATATACATTGGCAAGCGCTGTGCCCAGCCGCAGGTCGGTTGCCTGGGCGAGGGTGGCCAGCGGGGCAAAACAATCGACGCCATCGACCTCCATGGACCAGGCATCGGTATAGCCAGCCTGTTCGGCCTCACGCGCGATTTCAACATGCTCTACAAGGCTGAACCCTTCCAGAGGCACCGATAGCGACCAGCGTTTCTGAGCCATGTACAACTCCGTGGTAAATATCCAGTGCCGACTATAGCCGTTCAGGCCGCGCTTGTCGAAGCAGGTGTTTCAAAAGCCTCACGCCTTATCGAATAAAACACCAACTCCAACCCATTTACCGTCTCTTGCTTATCAAACTGCATCCCCAACTTTTCCATCACCCGAATCGAGGCAACATTCGGCACATCCGCACTAGCGACAATCCGCTCAAGGCCAAGACTGTCAAATCCATGTTGCAATACCGCCGTAGCAGCTTCTTCTCTGTGCTCATCGTCAAACTTGGTCATATTCAGACTAGACAGATCGAGGCCATCCATACGCCGAACATTGATCGCCCATTTGTCAGGAGCCAAACGTGAATGGGAGCCGGTTGGAATACAGGAGAGGGGGAATACTGATACAATCAATCCACCACATACGTCTGTTTCAAATACGCTACAATGTCGGCAGACTCAAACATGGCCGTCCGGGTGTTCGGGTCAACCAAATAAGGGACCAGCATCTTGCCTGAGCGGGCGACAAAGGCTTCACGGCGAGGGCTGCCCTGAGCGATATTATGGAGCAGATAGGGGATTTCGAGTTCTGAGAGCGTCTCCCGAACCAGGCGGCAAAATGGTGAGCCTTCATAGCTGTAGAGTTCAAGCAATTGATCGGGAGGGTTTGACTTGCGATAGAATACGCCTTGCCCTGACCGCGTCAACGAAGCCAAAGATACCGTGATCATTGTGAGCGGGCCCGCAGACAGCATGAACGGAACGCTCCCGGTGCCATACTGCTTGAACAGATAGCGGTTGATGTCGCCCGATTCGTACATTTCGACCCTTGTATTGGGATCAATAAAATACGGGAATTGGTATTTGCCGCCGCGCTGCTTAATCGCTTCTCGGTAGCGCGGTCCGTCCTTGGGACAGGGGTAAATTTTTGCGTCAAGATCAAGAACAGTGAAGGCCTCCCGGACCAAGCGGCAAAATGGTCAGCCCTCAAAATCGTAGAGTTCAAGCGGCTGTTTTGGCCGCGGACCGAGCGGACCGATACGCTCAGCGTAACTAAGCCGAGCAACCGTGCTCAAAACAGAAGTGGCAACGTTGAGAGCTCGCATGCCGGATCAACCTCATCTGGGTTAACGATCGAGATACTTCTTTCAGTGCGTTAGTCGTGTTCGATCCAGTCGATCAGATGGTCTTCAAACGCCTCGGGTGGGACGGCATCCTCGGAGACCACTCTGCCCCGGACCGAGATACCGGCCTGGTGGACGGTCTCGGCGCGGCCGGACACCAGGGGGTGCCACCAAGCCAGGTCGCGGCCCTCGGCCAGGCGTCGGTAGGCACAGGAGTGCGGCAGCCAGCCGATCTTCTGGACGTTCTCGGGCGAGAGTCGCACGCACTCGGGAACGAGCTGGGTCCGTCTCTCATACCGTTTGCAGCGACAGCGAGTGAGGTCGAGCAGCCAGCAGGCCACATTCGTATAATGCGTGGCCCCGGTCTCGCTGTCCTCCAGTTTATTCAGACAGCAGCGTCCACAACCGTCGCACAAAGACTCCCACTCCTGCTGGCTCATGTCGGAGAGTGATTTTGTTTTCCAGAACGGTTTCATGTGGGGGCTGGGGGTTGGG
>WTHD01000245.1 GCA_011523265.1 Candidatus Binatota bacterium | reverse complement strand
GGCGCGAATAGGCGACAGGAGTCCGTCGCAGAGTCAGATGCGGGTAGTACTACCGAGATGAGCCGGCATCTCGTGTGAGATTATGGCGGAACAACTGGGAACACCAGGCCCGCACATCAGGGCAAAACCAATCCGTGCTCCTGCGCGTCTGACGGTCGTGACCGTTCCAGGGCCGTTAAAGCCGGCAGGAACGAGCAACCCAGGACCAAAGGGTCTCTTCCGCCTCATGCCTGCATTTATAGCATATCTATGTGGGCTCAGCCGAGAAGTGTAGCAATTTGGCGGGCGCTAGTAGCGCGCCATGACCTGCTCGGCGAAATCCTTGAACACCGTGCGCGCCGCGGCCATCGGTGGCAAGAGCGTGACTTCCTTCAGGCCGGCCTTTTCGACCGCCCGGAGCTGATCGATGATGACCGCGGGCTCACCAATCAGACACGTCGCCTGGATGGCTTCAGGGGTGACAAAGCGGCGCTCTTCGGGCACGAGAAAGGTGCAGTGGCCGTTGTGAAGCTGGAGGTAACGCTTGTCCGCCGGCGTTTCCATCCGCTCGACGTGGGCGCAGTATTCATCCCAGATGCCTCTATAGCCGGCGGGGATGACCTCCTCCTGGCCGGTTTGTTGATAGATTTCGTACACAAAGTGAATGATGGCGGCGACCTGAGAACCGCACATCTCAATGACCCGATCCGAGGTCAACGGCTCTCCGGGTTGCAGCACGACAGCCGTGGTAAAGGCCGCGGTATGGAAACTGTCGGGCAGGGTCCGGCCGGCCTGTTCCGCCCCGGCCTGGACCTGCTGCCAGTCGCCGAGAAAGGCGTCCGGTCCGGGTTTCACTCCGGCGACCCAGCCATCCCCGAACTCGCCCGCAGTTTTAAGCGCCCGTGGACCATTGGCGGCGACAATCATCGGAATCGGGTCGTCCAGGTTCAGGAAGTGTAAATCCTGATGCAGAAAACGGATCGTCCGCGTGGTGTCGTTATAGGTGTATGCAACTTCTTCCCCCCGCAGGAGCGTCTTGACCACCCGGAGATACTCTCGGAAATCTCGAATACGCATCGGCTGCATACCCATGACCCGCATAGCCGTATGTCCGGTACCGATACCCAAAAAGACTCGGCCCGGCGCGAGGCGATTAATGGACGCAATGGAGTGGGCGGTGACCGGGGCGATTCTCGTCCCAGGGATGGCAACTCCCGTCCCAATCTGGATACGCGAAGTGTGCTGGGCGGCCAGGGCTAAGGTAGTGTAGCAGTCCGACCAGATCATCTGCGAGTCGGGGATCCAGGCTCGGTCATAGCCCAGTTCCTCGGCATATTGGATCAACTGCCAGTCGTCGATCTTCGTAGCAACACACACGCCAAACTGCACGGTCCGTCCTCCTTCTAGTCACGTGTCCCTGCTGAGTTCCTCGCCCGCTCGATACACGCCAACACCCGCTCCGGGGTGAGCGGGATTTCACTCACCTGGACTCCGAACGGGGAGAGCGCATCGGCAACTGCGTTCGCAATCGCCGCCGGCGGCGCAATGGCCCCCCCTTCGCCTATACCTTTGATGCCGCCCTGGCTGAAAGGTGAGGGCGATTCAATATGTCCAATCTCGACGTGCGGAACGTCTACCGCTGTAGGGACGAGATAATCCATGAGCGTACCGGTCAAGAACTGTCCATTCTCGTCGTAGAGGGCATGTTCATACATGGCCGTGCCGATACCCTGGGCGACACCGCCCTGAATTTGCCCATCGACAATGATGGGGTTGATAATCCTGCCGCAGTCCTCAACAACGATATAGCGCCGCAGGCGGATCTGCCCGGTTTCAACATCCACCTCGACCGTTGCCAGGTGCGTCGCATTGGAATGCGTTGCCGGCGGGGGCTCATAATTTGTGGTTGCCTCCAAACCGGGCTCGTCTTCCGGGGCTAAATTGCTGGGTGCGACGATGGCGTGGTAGGCGATCGTCTTAATCGGCATGAGCGTGGTCCCGTCCTGTTTGCGGACCACCATACCGCCCGCCAATTCGAGGTCGTCCGGAGGAATTTCGCTGAGCCGTGAGGCCGTACGCAGAATCTTCTCCCGGATTTTCGTCGCTGCTCCGATAATAGCTCCACCACTGGTCACCGCCGTTCGGCTGCCCCAGGTTCCCCAGCCATAGGGAACAAGAGCGGTGTCGCTTTGCACGACTTTCACATCGGCCACGGCCACGCCTAATTCGTCGGCTGCAACCTGGGCGAGGGTGGTTTGATGACCCTGACCATGTGAAGAAGAGCCGGTCAAAACGGTGACTTTCCCATTGACATCCATACGGACGGTGGCCGACTCATAGCCGCCAACCTGTATGCCCATGAGGTTAAAAAACGAAGAACCGGGGGCCGTGCCTTCTATGTAACAGCCCAGGCCCACGCCAAGATAGCGGCCTGCCTTTCGACCGTGTTCCTGTTCCGCTCGGAAGTTGTCATACCCCAGCATATCGAGCGCCTTTTGTAAGGACTCCTGATGGCTGCCGCTTTCGATCTTTGCTCCGGCAATCGTGGTGTAGGGATGATCTTCCTGGCGGATCATATTCCGCAGGCGGATCTCCGCCGGATCAAGCCCCAGCCGCTGCGCGCCAAGATTCAGCAAGCGTTCCATGACCAGGATGGCAATCGGCAGACCCACGCCGCGGTAGGCGCCCAAGGTGACCTTATTGGTGACAATGGAGAGGGCCTCGTAGCGATAGGCCGGGAGCTTGTACGGACCGGGCAGCCCTGAGGCTGCATGCCCGGCCTCCAGGGCAGAACTAAACGGAAAGCAGGAATACGCACCCACGTCGTTCAGAAAGCGGGCTTTCACACCGAGGATGGTCCCGTCGTTCTTCAGGGCGAGTTCGGCCTCGATAATTTGATGCTTGGCGTGCATGGCGGCTGCCAGATTTTCCCGTCGATCTTCAATCCACTTGATCGGGCAGCCAAAACGACGGGCGAAGAAGGCCGTCAGGATTTCCTCGGGAAACACATGCGCCTTGGGTCCAAAACCGCCGCCGACGTCTGGGGCGATGGCTCGGATATGGTGTTCGGGAAAGTCTAATAAGAGCGCCAGGTTTGAACGCAGGACATGCGGCACTTGGGTCGAGGACCAGATCGTCAGCGAGTCCGTCACCGGATCAAAAGTCGCCAGACAGCCACGCGTCTCCATGGGCAGGGACATGTGACGACCGGTTGTAAAACGTTCAGCCACCACACAGTCAGCCGCCTGAAACGCGGTATCGACCTCGCCCATGCTTGCTTCCAGGGTCTGCATGACGTTGTCGCCCCAGTCTTCATGTGCCAGGGGGGCGTCCGGCTCCAGCGCCTGTTCCATGTCCCAGAGAGTGTCGAGCGGGTCGTACTCGACCTCGACCAGCGCGGCGGCGTCCTCGGCGACATAGCGATCGGTGGCAATAACGGCGGCCACCATCTCGCCCACAAAGCGGACTTTTCCCCGAGCCAGGACCGGCCAATCGCAGGACTTGTGAGTGGGCGCAGTTGTTGGGTCAAACTCGACCCGCAGCGGCTGTATGGCATCTGCGACATCCTCGCCGGTGACCACCGCCTGGACGCCAGGGTGGGCTGCAGCGGCGCTGGTATCAATGTTGAGGAGACGCGCGTGGGCATACGGGCTGCGGACAAAGGCGACCGCCCGTGTATCGGGCAGATGGATATCGTCCACATACTGACTTTTGCCCAGGAGCATCCGTGGGTCTTCCACCCGCTTGACCTCCGCGCCGACCATCTTTCCCGTGCCAGCAAGACTCGTTGCCATAGTGTGTTCCTTACATCATTCCCCTTTCTCCGTTGGAGAGAGGGTCAGGGTAGAGGGAGAAATCGCTACGGCGTGAGTCTGGCAGTGTGGTAAAAAGGTGTCAAGACTTTTGCTTGACAGATCGTAAGAGAACGGTATACGCCACAGTGGAAGGAGGCTGTCCGCATATGACCCTGTCTTCGCAAGAGAACGGGACGAAAGGGGGAGGAGCGCGGGACGCGTCTCGTATTACCCGGACTCAAGCGCCTTTACCTCAGGCCCGACATCTCCCGGGTGACTTTTACACCTCGCAAGAGACCTACGAATTAGAAAAGGAACGCATCTTCCAGAGAGATTGGCTGTGCGTCGGCCGCGTGGAAGAGTGTGAAAAGCCGGGGGACTATCTCACCCTGTATATTGCGGATGAGCCGATTGTGGTCGTCCGCGATGAAGAGAAGCGACTCAACGCCTTTTATAACGTCTGTCGTCATCGTGGGACCGAGGTGGCGGCTGGGCAGGGCAATACCAAGCGGTTTACGTGTCCGTATCATGGCTGGACGTATGACCTGTGTGGGCGGCTCCGAGGCGCGGCCTATACCCAAGAGATCGAAAATTTCGACATGCGGCAGTACCGCCTGGTGCCACTCAAGCTGGACACCTGGGGCGGGTTTATTTTTATCAATTTCAATCCGGATAGTGAAAGCCTGCTGGAATTCTTGGGCGACTTTCCCGAGGTCTTTGGACCATACCAACCCGAAGATCTCCGTTTGGCCATTAAGTTCGCCATCGAATATGAGTGCAACTGGAAAGCCACGGCGGAAAATCTGGTTGATATCTATCATCTGGCAACGCTGCACGCTTCTTCGTTCGGTCCGCATCAGCCGCTTGAGTCGTATGAATTTCAGCTCAAACCGTGGGGCTATTGCGGCCGTTTTATCGGCGTGAGTCCGATGACGTCCGATGGCCGGCCTCGCTTTGATTTTATGCCCTGGCTGTCGGGCGAACATCTTGAGAAGGGCTATTCCAGCCATCTCCAGCCCAATATGGGCTTTTATGCCAGGCAGGATAATATTCACTATGTGACCGAATGGCCGATGGGCGCAAATCGCAGCATGGCTCTTGTCCATATGCTCTTCCCCAAGCAGCGCTTTGGTCTGCCGGATTTTAGGGAACGCGTCAAAGTCTATGAGGACTTTTTGCACCTTGCCCTAGAGGAAGACATGGGCATGGTGCAGTCTTTACAGCGCGGTTTTCGGTCCCGAGCCTATCAGCCAGGGCCGATGTCGAAGTACGAGGTCGCCGTGCATCATGTAATGAATTACTATCTGGATAAAGTTTTTGGCGAGCAACAATAATTCGCACGTAGACAAGGAGCGATGCCATGTCACTCTCAATCAGCCAGACCAATACGATGGTGAGTCTGTTTCGGCAGGAGCTTGAACTGTGTAAAGTCAAGCCGGGAGAAACCGTTGCGGTGCTGTCAGAGGCGGAACAAGCGGTTGAGTACGCCTCGGCGTTTATGATCGCGACGCGCGAGCTGGGGGTGGACGTGTTCAACGTCAACCTGCCGGCACGTGGCGCGGGCGGAGCACAAAACGTGGCCGGTGATGTGGGTCAGAACGCCCTGGCCGGGAACGGGCCGGCCATTGAGGCCCTCAAAAGCGCGGACCTTGTCGTCGATCTTATTTTTCTGCTGTTCTCAAAAGAACAGCTAGAGATTCAGGCTGCGGACACCCGCATCCTGCTGGTGGTTGAACCTTTTGAGGTTCTGTCGCGTCTCTTTCCCACCCAGGAACTGCGTGAGCGTGTCGAGGCCGCGGAAGCACGTTTGGCCAAGGCTCAAAACCTCCGCTTTACCAACCCGGCCGGAACGGACGTACAGTACGCGTTGGGGCAATTCCCGATTCTGACCGAGTACGGCTTTACGGACACTCCCGGTCGCTGGGACCACTGGCCGGGTGGATTTCTGGCGACCCAGGGTAGTGAGACCGGGGTCAACGGCACGGTCGTCATGGACCGCGGCGACATTCTGTTCCCGTTTAATAAA
>WTHD01000191.1:4153-5822 GCA_011523265.1 Candidatus Binatota bacterium | reverse complement strand
AGGCGATGTCCACATCAGCAGCCCGCGGTTGGGGTAAATGACTTCGGCGTCAATCCCGTCCCGAGCCAAATCCTGCTGACGCCGCGCAAGGTCAAAAGTCCCACCCTTGGCCCGCTCTAAATCTTCTCCGCTCAGGGTGAAGTCCCGGATACGCTTTTTCTCCTGCCCCTCAACGACCAGCCATTTCCGCCCATTGGCATCGACCGTCAAACGTGGAATCCGGTGACGAAATTTGGCCTCAATCCGCTTCTCCCAGAGGTCGGGCGGCTCCAGCACATGACAGTCTGCGGAAACGACAAAATAGTTCTGCATAGGAATCGATGAAGGTGTGGACATCGGGCCCTCCCCCGGCTGTAAGCAATAGGTCTGAGGCGTTTCCACCCTTTAGGCAAGTTCTCCCCGAGCGTCAAGTATGATCGGTCTGCTGCCGACATGAATCGGGACGGACGGCACGACCAGATCAACCAAAGAGGCTATTGCCAGGCAGGGCGCTTTTCTCTATACAGTCATGACCTTATCACAAGAGTGCACGAACGGATTTTATACCGCATCCCCAGAGGGTCTTTTCTCTGTCCGCGAGACGAAGAGTTGAGGTGGGGGAAACGAAAGGTATTACACATTGACACTGGAACCGCTTCTCTGGGGACTCGCAAAAGGCACAATCGGCTTTATTGGACTCGTTCTGTATTCCAGCTTTTTTGAATGGGCACTGCACAAGTATTTGATGCACACCCTGACCTTACCCTACTCATTCCAGGCCCACGCCCTCGTCCACCATGGACTCTTCCGGGCTGACACGACCTACCATATCCAGCCTGGGGTTGATCCCAAAAAGGTCACCTTTGCGTGGTGGAATGCGCCACTGCTCATCGGGCTGCATCTGCCCCTCCTACTCGGCCTCGGCTGGGCGTTTGGCTGGTCCGTCTGTGTTGGCGGGCTCCTGGCCCTAGCCCTCGATTATGCCCTGTACGAATACATTCACTATTGTATGCACGTCCCACGCAACCGCTGGGTCGAACGCACCCAGGCGTTTCGATTCGTGCATACCCATCACTATATTCATCATCGTTATCCCTACCAGAATCTCAACGTGGTGAACGTCGTGGCAGACTGGGTCTTTGGCACCATGCTGGCGGCTAAGGATGTGGACCTGAGCGCCGACCCCATCGTCAATCCTCAGGCTGAGCAGGAGCTGGCAGCGCCCCTTGCTGCATTCTAGCGCGGTTCTCCGTTCTGAGGCACAAGCGCAGGCTCCCCGCCCCGACGTCAGTGTTCAACAGCAGGGTGAGCCCTAGCGCGCGGCTTTCTCCCGGTATGCCCCCAACGCACTCCCCGCCCCCTTCTTGATGGTCCGGTGTTCGGGCGGAGTGGGTCGAAGAACGGCTGGCCACTTGTCGGGCTGGGGTTCCGGTCCCTCTTGGGCTGTGACGGCGGGCTGGGTGTCGCCAAAGAGCGGCGTCCGGCGGATATCGATGTCCGGGACGTTATAGCTGAACTCAACCGGAATCCCGTTCGGGTCAAAGGCGTAGATCGAATGGATAAAGCCATGATCTATCGGACCTGAAACCTCATAGTCCGCGGCCACCAGTTTGTCTCTGAGTTCCCATAACTCATCGGCAGACTCAACGCCAAACGCGACGTGGTCAAAGGCGATCGGACCACGGAAGGC
>WTHD01000191.1:0-4053 GCA_011523265.1 Candidatus Binatota bacterium | reverse complement strand
AGGTCGTACTGATTGATCACGGTGAGGATGGGTCCCACGATGCCGGCCACCTTCAGGGCACGGCTCACCGTCTCCTGTCGAAACCAATGATGCAGGAAGCGCCGGCTTCCACCGAACTGATTGCCTGTTGTCACGTATGCTCCGCTGTCTGGCTGGCAGTCTAGGGGGACGGATAGCATCTAGCAAGGAGGTTGATGCTGCCGCAGTATCTTTCTGCCGGGGTCTCTTTCTTTTATAAACCAGAGCATTCGTCAGTAAGGAGGACAATATGACGTAGGTGACAACATTTGCAGCAGATCTCAACTCTACAAGGTTTTCTCGAATATCCGGTAGGTTTTGTATATCTGGGCACCCATGCGTTCGAGACCGCGCTGCATCGCCCAGTTATCTTCAAGAATCCACGAACATTCTACGAGACGATAGCCGTAGGCAGGGATATCTTGCCAGAGTTTGAGATACAGCATGGCGTCAAGGCCACGCACCCGCACGTCTGGATTGGTGCCGAGCAAGAGAATCCGCAGGGCATCAATCCGGCGTCGATACCACAGAAATTTCAGGAAGCCCAACGGGAACAATCTGCCGTTCATGTGCCGGAGAGCCTGATTATAGTCCGGCAGGGCAAGAGCAAAGCCAACCGGTCGGTTCTCCAGTTCGGCGATAAGACAAAGCCTGGGATCAGCGACGAGGCGCAGCGTGTTAGCAAGCAGGTCCACCTCGGCCTCAGTCATTGGCACGAAGCCCCAGTTTTGCGCCCAAGCCCTATGATAGATGGCGTGCAACACTCGGATTTCTTCTGTGAACCGATGGAGATCGATCGACCGGATGGTGATGGCTTGTTTTTTC
Organism: Candidatus Binatota bacterium; assembly: GCA_011523265.1. GTDB lineage: Bacteria > Desulfobacterota > Binatia > Bin18 > Bin18 > Bin18. The sequence goes on along the minus strand of WTHD01000191.1, from coordinate 3,210 downwards.
CGTAGGCGTTCGACCCCCTGTACAAGCCGTTCGGGGATAGTCGCATCTTCACGCAGATCAATGAGATAGGCGAATAAATCCTTGGCCTTGGCATAGCCCGCGCTTCGGAGCAGCCGGGCATAGTAGGGACGATGGTGGGGCATCATCACCCTGGGAGCCGCGTGGAAACCATCGACCAACAGTCCACATTCCTCGTTGGTCGAGAAGCTCATCGGTCCCCGAATGCTCCGCACTCCGCGCTGACCGACCCACTGTTCTGTGGCGGCCAATAACGCCCGGGCAACCTCCTGGTCGTCAATACTCTCAAAAAAACCGAAGAAGCCAACCGACTCATTGTGAAATTGGATATGACGATAATTGATAATGGCCGCAATCCGTCCCACGACCTGCCCATTCAGACGGGCAAGAAAATATTGGACATCGGCGTGTTTGTGGAAAGGGTGCTTTTTTGGAGAGAGAAGTTTTTTCAGATCAAAAAGCAGCGGCGGGACCCAAGCCGAGTCATCGCTATACAGTTGCCACGGCAGTTGAGTGAAATAGTGAAGATCTTTCCGGTTACGGACCGGGGCTATCCGTACGTCTCTGGACATCTATAGCGTGGCACAGCTGGGTCGGCTCGGCACTCGCTGAAACATTGTCACAGTACACAGAAGCCGCTCCTACACGGCCACCTTCTCCACCTGGATGTGGGGCCGGATACGGGCAAAGACATCTAAGACAAAGTCAATCTGTTCATCGGTGTGGGTAGCCATCATGGAAATCCGAATCCGACACGAATTCTCAGGGACGGCCGGAGGGATAACCGGATTTGTAAAGATACCGGAGTCAAACAATTCCTTCCAGATCATGCCCATTAACCACATATCTCCGACAATAATGGGAATCACCGGCGTATCGCTCGTCCCGATATTATAGCCCAGATTCTTGAGCCCCGCCTGCATACGGCGGGTATTACGCCACAAGGCCGCGCGTCTTTCGGGTTCCTCTTCAATAATCTGCAGGGCAGTTAACACCGTGGCCACCGACGGCGGCGGCATGCTGGCACTAAAAATCAAAGAGCGGGCGTGGTGTTTCAGATAGTGAATAACCGGCTCCGGACCAGCCACCACACCGCCAATGGCGGCCAAAGACTTGGAGAATGACGACATAATAAGACCGACCCGGTCCTCTACGCCGAAATGCTGCGCCGTACCACCGCCGTTCTTGCCCAACACCCCAAAGGAATGGGCATCATCAACCATAATCTCGGCATGGTATTGCTCGGCTAGGGCAACCAAACTCGGCAGGTCTGCAATATCGCCCTCCATGGAAAAAATGCCATCGGTGACAATCAGCTTCCCCGCCTTGGGCGGGGTCTTCTGCAACTGCTGTTCCAGTGTTTCAAGGTCCCCATGCGGATAGCGGAGCACGGTCCCGTGGGCAAGCTGAGAACCGTCTACCGCACTGGCGTGATCGAGCTTATCCAGATAGAGGTAGTCTTTTTTCCCGATCAGGGTTGCCAGGATACCTAAATTCGTCTGATAGCCCGTACTGAAAACGAGCGCGGCCTCTTTGTTGAGAAAACGGGCTAAGCGTGTTTCGAGTTCATCGTGCAAGTCCAGCGTCCCGTTTAAGAAGCGACTGCCGGTACACCCACTGCCATAGCGTCTGAGAGCGGCCTCAGCGGCCGCCAACACCTTGGGGTGATGAGTCAGGCCAAGATAGTTATTGGAGCCCATCATCACCTTGGACTCCCCCCGCACCATAACCTCAGTTCCTTCAGACGATTCTATCGGTGTAAAAAACGGATAATACCCTGTCGCCTGAGCCTCTCGAGCACGGGTAAAACGAGCACATTTCTCGAAAAGGTTCATCCCGTTCCCCTCTCTGCCTGACATCCCCGGTTGTCGGTGTGGGTGGCCTGTCGCGGTTCCGGTTTTATCACAGTCTCCCTCATGACGATGTTTGCTATAACCATGTCTGTTGTCTATACCATGCTGCGGTTTCAACACATCCGGTTGCCAGCGGAACCTGCGCCTCAAATCCCAACTCCTGCTTGGCCAGCGTGGTTTCGCACAGCCAACCGGGAGCAAGGAGTTCCTTGACTTTTTCGCGATTGAATATCGTTGTTCGTCCGATGGCGGCGGCTCCTCCTTCGCTCACCGTTGCCGCCATCTGTACGAGAAACCGTGGGATACGAACCATATGGACGGAACGCCCAACGGCCCGGCTTATGCACGTGGCAATTTCGCTCCAGCCATAGGGGCGTGATTCGGCCACATGATAGAGCCCACGCGCTTCTGGCATGGTGGCTGCGCGGAGCATCGCCTGGACGAGATCGGTAACGTGGACGAGTTGCACAACGCTCTCCGGGCCTGCTGGCAGCGGCAAAACACCACGGGCCGCAAGACGGAAGAGCAAAAAGAAGTCTTTCTCCCGTGGGCCGTAGACCACCGGCGCGCGAAGCATCACAACCTCGAAGGCGTCGGACGCAGCGAAGCAGGCCTGTTCTCCGACGAGCTTACTCCGCCCATAGGCAGTAATCGGGTGTGGCTCGTCGCGCGGTTCAACCGGCCGCCCGTCTCGTGCCGGACCCGCCGCCGCGAGTGAACTCAGATAGATCAGTCGTCGCGGGCGCGGCTGCGCGGCCCGCATGGCCTGAACAAGCCTCTGCGTTCCCTCGGCATTCGCGCGCAGATACTCCTCCTCAGTATGTGCTTTTGTCACTGCTGCGAGATGAAAGACGGTGTCGACTTGAGAGACCGCTTGCGTCAGACTACGTCGGTCTTCTAGCCCGCCCGTGGCCAGTTCGACCTTGTCAACCTGATCACGGGCGAGTCGCGCAATATCGCTCGTCGGGCGAACGAGCACGCGCGGCCGGACGCCGTGTTCGATGAGCGCATCAACAAGGTGCGAGCCAATAAAGCCAGTTCCTCCGGTCACAAGGACACGAGTACCTGCCTTCACCAGCGGGGCACGTGGTGTTATCCCTCGGGTACTCACAATAGCTCGAATCACGTAAAGTCGGACGCTAGATAACAGATTTCCCCAATTTAACCAAGGGGTAACACAGTCGCCATATTGTTTTATTTATAATAACGTCGTTCTTAAATATATCGCTACGCAATACTCTCTTGACAACACTGTTCTGGTCGCTCTTATAGAAGCTCCTCTATGACGCGTGATGTGAATTGTTAGGCGGGGAAGAGGGTGGTAAAGGCCAACGGAGGG
>WTHD01000199.1 GCA_011523265.1 Candidatus Binatota bacterium | reverse complement strand
CAATTGATCTCCAGTCCGGACCGCTGGCAGATTCCGCCGATTATCGAAGAGTTGAAAGAAAAGTCCAAGGCTGCCGGGCTGTGGAACCTGTTTCTGCCCGAGAGCGATTACGGCTATGGCCTGACCAACCTCGAATATGCTCCCCTGTCAGAAATCATGGGGCGGGTGCATTGGGGCTCGGAAGTCTTTAATTGCTCGGCGCCGGACACCGGCAATATGGAAGTGATCTCTCGCTATGGCACACCCGAGCAGCAAAAGGAGTGGCTGGAGCCGCTGCTCGAAGGCAAGATTCGTTCCTGCTTTGCCATGACCGAACCAGCGGTGGCCTCGTCCGATGCCACCAATATCGAGTCCCGCATCGTGCGCGACGGGGATGAATACGTCATCAACGGTCGCAAGTGGTGGTCCTCGGGCATGGGCGACCCGCGCTGCAAGATTCTCATCTTCATGGGCAAGACCGATCCCGATAATCCGAACCGCTATCTCCAGCAGTCTCAAATCCTGATCCCGCGCGACACACCTGGCGTGAAGATCCTGCGGATGCTGTCCGTGTTCGGCTACGACGATGCCCCCCACGGTCACGCCGAGGTCGAGTTCAAGGACGTGCGGGTACCGGCCTCGAATATGATTCTGGGTGAGGGCCGGGGGTTTGAGATTGCCCAGGGTCGTCTCGGTCCTGGGCGTATTCACCACTGCATGCGCCTGATCGGCCAGGCCGAGCGCGCGCTGGAGAAAATGTGCACCCGCGCCAAGTCGCGGACCGCGTTCGGCAAGCTGGTCTCCGAACGGACGGTGACGCTGGAGCGGATCGCCGAGGCCCGGATTCGGATTGAGCAGGCCCGGCTGCTGACGCTCAAGGCGGCGCATATGATGGACACGGTCGGCAACAAGGCTGCTCGCGCCGAAATCGCCATGATTAAGGTGGCGGCCCCGAATATGGCGCTGCAAGTGATCGACTGGGCCATGCAGGCCCACGGCGGGGGCGGGGTGGCCGAAGACTTTGGTCTGGCGCGCGCCTATGCCTCGGCGCGGACGCTGCGCTTTGCCGACGGGCCGGACGAGGTCCACCGTAATCAGATTGGCCGCTTGGAACTGCGTAAATACGATTGAGTAGGGACCCATGAAATTTGGTCTGCACTACCAGCTCCCGTGCACGGGCTCCCAATCGCCTGTGCAGCGCTATCGGGACACGCTCGATCAGGCGATTCACGCCGAAGCGCTGGGGTTTGAATCGGTCTGGCCGGTTGAGCAGCACTTCAACCCCGAGCTGTCGATTCTTCCGTCCCCGCTGCTGCTCCTGTCGGCCCTGGCCGAGCGGACGCAGACCCTCCGCCTGGGGATCGCCATTATCCTCCTGCCCCTCTCGCATCCCATTCGCATCGCGGAAGAGGTTGCGACCCTAGACGTGCTGAGTAACGGGCGGGTGGAGTTCGGTATTGGGCGAGGCTCTCTGCCCAATCATTTCAGCGGGTTCGGGGTGGATCAGGCCGAAAGCCGGGAGCGGATGCTGGAGGCTCTGGCCATGATTCGCCAGGCCTGGACCCACGAGCGGTTCTCATTCCAGGGACAATTTTTTCAGGTTGAGGATATCTCGGTGGTGCCGCGGCCGGTCCAGCAGCCCCATCCTCCCATTCGGGTCGCGGCCAATAGTACGGAAACCTTCGAGCTGATGGGCCGGCTGGGCCATCCCATTTTTGTGGCCTCGCAGGTCAATCCGTTCGCCAAAATGCGGGAATATATTCCGCTCTATCGCGAGACCCGATTGGCGTCCGGGCACCCGGCCTGTGAGGGGGAGGACGTGACCCTGCTCGGTCCGCTGTATGTCGGTCCGAGCCAGGCTCGGATTCGCCGGGAGTTGGAGCCCAGCGTCCGGCGTTTTCTGGAGTCGGTTGCCGCTATTGCCGCGTCCCAAGGTTCGGACTTGGGGAAACAGTCGCGCCGTGTCCGGGAAGTATTTGAGCGGGTGCGGCGTATGACCTATGAGAAGGTGAGCGAGGTGATGACCATCTTCGAGACGCCGGCCGCCTGTGTCGAACGTCTCAAACAGCTTGAAGAAGAATTCCACATGGGGCGCTTCGTGTGCTGGTTCAATCCCGGCGGCATGGTTCCTCATGCCCGGGTCATGCGCAGCATGGAGTTGTTTGCCGCCAAGGTGATGCCGCATTTTACGTAAGCGATTGGCAGATTGAGAGAGAAGGGAAAGCGGCGTGGACTACAGACGTGAATTTCTCGACCTCCTACTTAAAAAAAATGCCCTCAAAATTGCCAGCGACCCGGACTCCTTCTTTCAACTCAAAAGCGGACGTGTCAGCCCGAGCTTTATCTCGCTCGGCTCGCTGACCGATGGCGCAAGCCTGATTACGCTCAAAAAATGCTATAGCCAAGCGGCCCTGGAAGGCGTAGAGCGGGGCGTTCTGCAAGACTTCGCCTATGTTTTCGGTCCGGCCTATAAAGGCATTACCCTGGGAGCGCTGCTGTGTGAAGGACTTCAGGAATACGCGAGCAAGTCCACCTCTCTCCTCTACGACCGCAAAGAAGAGAAGGCTCACGGAGAGGTGAGCCAGGGCCGTTCGGTTGAGAAGGTCATTGTCGGGGCTGAAAATTTCGTCCCGGCAAGCGGGATTCTGCTGGTTGACGATGTGGTCACCACCGGTAAGGCAAAATACGAGGCGCTCGAAAAAATACGCCTGCTTGGCGAGCACCGGGTCGCCGGGATGGTCGTTGCGGTTGATCGACAGGAATTGCTGGGCGACGCTCAGCAGGTCGGTCGATACAGCGCCATCCAGGCGCTCGAACACGAACTCGGCATCCGCACCTTTGCCATTCTCACCATGCAGGAGATTTTCAGCCTGGTGAAAGACAGACTCTCAGCAGAAGTTCGGCAGGCGTGGATTGCCTACTACGAGCGCTATGGGGCCGTCCAACTCGGGTAGCGGCGCTACGCACGCAGGCGGGCTTAGTGAGTAGGTCGGATTAGCGTAGCGTAATCCGACAGGGGCGGGGCTGTCGGATTACGCCTTCGGCTAACCCGACCTACGAGACGCAATTACCCGCCATGTGCGGCCCGCTGACGTCGGGTCGCTTCGTGGTCAACGGCCATGGTCTGGGGGTCGATGACTACGCCGTAGTCTTTTTCCGCCATCTCAAGCGTAATAAAGTCGTCCAGTACGTCGTCCAACACAAGCTGCGGGTCGCGTTCAAACGGGTCGCCATACGCACCGCTGTTGGCGGTTTTAATCTGGAGCAATTCGTTTTCCTGCATGGGATAGCCGGTGACCTTGCTGTACAAGCGCTCCTCTCCCTCAACACCGGGGTTCTTAATCATGGACGCCCGACTGCCGTTACCACCGTTAAAGATGCCTTTGGGCGCGTCAAAATGGCGTTCGGCCTCCGAGGACAGGAAGCCCGGCACGAGAAAACGATTTTCGCGGACAATGCCGACTCCGCCGCGCCACTTGCCCGGAGCGATGGGCTCTTCGCGCAACTCGTAGCGTTCGTTGCGCATGGGAAAGCGCAGGTCCAGTTCCTCGACGGGGTTGTTCCGGGTGTTCTCAATCAGACAGGCAATAGAGTCGAGGCCGTCTTTACCGTGACGGCCACCCCAGTTGCCCTCGTTGACCTCCAGATACACCCAGTACTGGCCCTTTTCTTCCAGAAAACCGCTATAGCTCAGGAAATGCACATGGGCCGCATTCCCGGCGCAGACCTTGTCCGGGACGGCCTGGGCGAGGGCGAGGTTTACGCCGTCGGCCAGATATTGGACCTGATTGAAGCGGCTGAAGCAGGCGCGCGGAAAACGCGGATTGAAAATCGTCCCCTCCGGCGCAACGACCCGTATGGGCCGAAAGATTCCCTCGTTTTGCGGCACCGGATCGGGGTAGGTAGCTTCATCGAGCAGGATGCTGCGCACGATCACGTAGGAGGCGACCAGGGTGCTGCCTTCAAACGGCACGTTATAGCCGGTTGGCACCTCGGGGCTTGAGCCAGTCAAGTCGATGGTCAGCTCGCTGCCTTCCACCTTGACTTTGACACACACGGCCAGCGGTTGCTCTCGGTTGCGGCCGTCGTCGTCCAGGTATTGGGTGGGCGCGACATATTCTCCATCGGGAATTTTTTCGATTTCCTTGCGCAGCATCCGCTCGGAGTAGTCCATTAAATCGTGGGCCGTATCGAGCACGGTGGTCACCCCGTATTTTTCGACCAGATGTAGAAAACGTTCTCGCCCCAGTTGACAGGCGGCGATCATGGACTCTATGTCGCCGGCGTTCATCTCCGGTGTCCGGACGTTATCCAGAAAGAATTGCCACAGGTCGTCGTTGCGGACCCCTTTGTTGTACAGCTTAATGCCGTTAAACAGGCGGGATTCGGCCCAGACATCGACCACATCAACGTTCAGGCCCGGTGCGGCGCCACCCATATCGAGCAGGTGGGCGGTGACCGCGGCAAAGCCGATCAACTCGCCCTGCCAGAAGACGGGCACGGCAATACCCAGGTCCGGGGTATGGCTGGCGCCCTGGAAGGGGTGGTTATGCAGAATCACGTCCCCCTCGTGAATATTGCCCTGGAGGCGCTTCAGAAAGCCCCGGATATAGGCCGGCAGGGAACCGACGTGCATCGGCGAGGTGTCGCTTTCGCAGATCTCGTTGCCCTGGGCGTCGTACAGGCCGGCACCCAGATCTTCAGACTCACGGATAATGCTGGAATAGGACATGCGGTAGAGGACGTGGGCCATTTCTTTGGCCGCTGCGGTAAACGCGCCGCCCAGGACGCGCAGGGTAATCGGATCGACCGACCGAGGCGTACCGTTTGGAGTGCCGTGTCCGTTTGGTGAGGTCATCACGTTCCCTCCTCTGCGTGCTCCTATTCACACGCAATAATCAAAATGCCGTGCCGATCAACCTCTGCGGATAAGCCAGGGTTGACCACCACCGTGCTATCGAGCTGTTCAACAATAGCGGGGCCGGTGATGATATTCCCGGCTTGTAAGCGCTCTCGATCGTAGAAGTCGGTCGCGAGTTTTTCCGGCGTTCCGTCCCGATTGAATATCACATCGAGCGTCGCGATTCGGGCCGCGTCCGGGGACCCGTCCCCGGTCGGAATCTCTTTCAGCCGCAACTCGGGGATCAGGCCCACCCCCTGGACCCGAATATTGACCAGTTGGATATCGCTGTCCGGAAAGCGTCGGACATACTCACGCTCGTGCGCCTGGTGGAAGGCTTCGGTCGCCTGTTGCTGCCAGTCGGCCGTAATCTCACCGGCGGGTAACTCAACCCGCAGCTCATAGCCCTGGCCGATATAGCGGCAGTCGGCAATACGGCGGATTAATGACTGGTCGGCCCCGAGATTGTCGGCCCGGAGCCGCTCGGCGGCCTGGCGTTCCAGGGCCGCGAAATCCGCGGCGAGCTTGTCGCGATCAAGAGCCGAGAAAAGCTGCATCTCGGTCGTGACAAACTCGTACACGATATCCGTTGCCAGCAGCCCGAGCGCCGAAGTAATGCCGGGATAGCGGGGAACCAGGACGGTGGGGATGCGCAGCTCTCGAGCGATATCACAGGCAAACACGGGCCCGGCTCCGCCGGCGGCAACCAGGACAAAGTCGCGCGGGTCATAACCTTTCTGGACGCTGCTGATTTCAATGCCTTCAACCATGCTCTGGGTGAGAATCCGAACCGCACCCAGGGCGGCTTCCTCAACACCCAGGCCCAAGGGCCGGCACAGCTCTCGCTGGACGGCCTCTGCGGCGAGGCCGGGTTGAATCTGGACTTGGCCGCCAAGGACATTCTCGGCTCGCAGCCTGCCGAGCACTACCAGCGCATCGGTCGCCGTCGGAA
>WTHD01000275.1:4601-5835 GCA_011523265.1 Candidatus Binatota bacterium | reverse complement strand
CCACACCAACGGCGATCATGCCGCAGGCCGCGAGTTCATCGCGCCAGCGTCGATACGAGGGGTCATCGGCCGTCAGGATAACCATGCCGCCGCCGTGCATGTGGTACACACAGGGCAGCGGGCCGGACGCATTCTGGGGCGTATGAATGTACAGATTGATGTCGTTGCCATCCACGCCCTTGATGACCTCGGTCCGCCGCTCAATATTCGGCATCGCCGGCAGGTCGGCGCACAGGGCGGCAAACACCGTCGCCATGCCAGCCTCACTCCCCGCACAGAAGTCGAGCTTTTCCGGCAGGGGCGAGTCCGCGTTGACCGGTATGGGCGGCAGGGCCACGTCGAGCTTAAAGGGTGAACAGGCATCGACCAGGCGGGGGTCAGTGCGCGGATCGGTCTTCATGACCTGGTCCGGATTGCCGAGACGACCTGGTAAGAGAGGCAGATCGTTTTGGTGTGATTGCGATATCGCTGTTGTCATAGCGTGACTCCTTTCTGGTTGCTCTGACTCAAGAACGGCGAGACCATTACATCATCGTCCCGTATACGACGGAGGCCGTCGCGCGCCTCCTTTATCCTCGTCCCTTTGCATACCAGACCAGCACGGCGGGGAAAAGAAGTCGGGCGGAAACCTGGTGGCGGCAGACTCGCCGGCACTCCCGGTCCGGGCTTGCGCGCGAAACCTTGGCTGTGAGAGACTCGCAGACGGCTGGCGCTCCATGAGGAACCCGGCCCGTTAGTTCAGAGGGAGGAGCAGGGATGGAACGCATGACTCCTGAAGAGTGCCGGAGTTTCTTACTCAGTCCGGTGCGGACCGGCAAGCTGGCCACCGTGCGGAAAGACGGCCGGCCCCTGGTCGTGCCGGTCTGGTATGATCTTGAGGGCGAGACCCTGGTCTTTATGACCGGGCGTGACTCGATCAAGGCACGCAATATACGCCACGAGCCCAGGGTCAGCGTGTGTGTCGATGATGAGGTGACGCCGTTCGCGTATGTCGAACTCTCAGGCACAGCCGTCATGTCCGATGATGCCGACCAGGTGCGCTATTGGGCGGCACGGATTGGCGGGCGCTATATGGGGCAGGCGTTAGCCGAGACCTATGGGCAGATCAACAGCGGGTCGGGAGAGTTGATCGTCCACGTCACGCCAACGCACCTGTATGGGTATAAAGAGGTGACCGGCCGGTATCCACAGCCGACGTAGCCGCAGGGACCCGTGCGGTCGGCGCGGAAGGTTC
>WTHD01000275.1:0-4501 GCA_011523265.1 Candidatus Binatota bacterium | reverse complement strand
GCCGCGGCTTTCAGTTCGTCGTCGCTGTAGTCGAAGCGTGGCTTGCCCGCGGGGACGCACAGGCCGCGCTGTACGGCCTCGCGGGCTTCGACACGCGCCAGCCAGGCGGTCAGGTGGGTGAGGTCCGAGACATCCACGTTGGCCCACCGATACGCGCGCGCCCACGGAAAAGTGGCGATATCGACCATCGAATATGCGCCGCAGAGATATTCCTGGTCACGGAGCGCGTCGTTCAAGACGCCCAGCAGACGTTTCGATTCCGTGACGTAGCGCTCGATCGCATATTCGTCGACAATACCCTTTGGGGCCGCGATGCGCTGAAAAAACATGGCCTGCCCGAGCATCGGGCCGACCGCGCTCATCTGGAACATGAGCCACTGCATGGCCTGGTGACGCAGCCGGGGGTCTGTCGGCCAGAGCTTGCCGCTCCGCTCGGCGAGGTAGAGCAAGATCGCTCCCGATTCGGCCAGCACGAAGTCGTCATTGGCATGGTCGACGATGACCGGAATGCGCCCGTTCGGATTGAGTTTGAGAAAATCCGGGGTCTTCTGTTCATTTTTGTCGAAGTGGAGATACTCTACGTCGTAATCGATGCCGAGTTCTTCAAGGGCAATAGAGGCTTTCCACCCGTTCGCGGTCGGGGCGGTATACAAGGTGATTTCGCTCATAGGTCTGGTCCTCAGGATGTATAGAGGGTCGCGCAGCCAGCGGATGTATTTGCTCCGGTGAGCATGGTTCCAAAAAATGACGGAAGAAACAACCGGCTGGACCGTCATCGTATTGTCACGTTGTCACGGAGAGAGCGAAAGGTGGTGCTGGGAGTGGGAAGAATATACGGCATGGGAATTCATCGTACTTGCCTTTCACTTGACGTGCGGAAATTTCCGTGTTCGGGTAGGAAAATAGTTCAATGTAGGAGGGCATGCCATGGCAGATGTCGGGTCCGAAAAGGTCTTCGAGAACGACAAGGTGATCGTTTGGAACTTCGAGCTCGCCCCGGGCGAGGAAACGCCCGTGCACACGCATGAGCACAGCTATATGTGGTACGCGATCTCGGGTGCGCCCCTACAGGTGACCGACGAGAACGAGGAGGACTTGGGCACAATGGAGGTGCCGACGGGCGCAATCTTTTCGCTGAAGGTGGAGGATGGCGAAATCGAGGTTGTATCCGGGCCGGGCAAGGGGATGCGCGTCCCGGCACGTCATAAGGCCCGCAACGCCGGGACAACGCCGTATCGGGAAGTCCTGGTCGAGTTTAAATAAATTCCGGTCGCTGCTCCGTCCGTAAGATAGAAAAACTCCCGTACCGATCATCCGGCTTCGACCGGCCCGGTACGGACAGGTTTGGACTGTCTCGCCGTGACCTTCCCCGTTCGCCCCGAGCGCAGGGAAACCCCGTACAGAACCCTACCGTTCTTGGGCTTGACGAGCCAGCCGCGCGTACCCGTCACGGGTCTGCGGCAGGCGGCGGTCTAAAATCCGCGACGCGATGACCGTGCGCAGAATCTGGGCCGTACCGCCCCCAATCGTGAACATGCGAGCGTCCCGCACCATGCGCTCGGCCGGCGTATTGCGCGAATAGCCTTTGGCGCCAAACACCTGTAAGGCGTCATTTGTGACCTTAATGGCCATTTCCGAGGCGAACAGCTTTGCCTGCGCGGCCGCATTCGGGTCCGGGAAGGGGCTGTCGTGGGAGCCGCGCGAACGGGCCGCGCTGTGGATCATGAGCCGCGCCGCTTCGATCTGCGTCGACATATCGGCCAGCATCCACTGCAAGCCCTGAAACTCGGCAATCGGCCGACCAAACTGTTCTCGATCCAAGGCGTATTGTTTTGCTCCTTCATAGGCTCCGGTCGCCAGCCCCAAAGCAACCGTGCCCGCGCCAACCCGTTGGGTGTTGTAGGCGTTCATTAATTCGGCAAAGCCGCGCCTGAAGCCGCCCGGCGGTGTTAAGACCCGGTCGGCGGGCAGTTCGAGATCTTCGAAATGTATTTCGGCTTCGGGAATACCCCGCAAGCCCATCGTGGGTTCACGTTGACCGATGCGCAACCCAGGATCCTGGTCGCGAACGGCAATAAATCCGCCGATGCCCTGCTCTGTCCCGTGTCCGTCAAACACGCGGGCGAAGATCAGATGGAGTTGTGAAACACCGCCCCCGGTAATCCAGTGCTTCATGCCGTTCAGCACATACGTATCGCCACACTTATCGGCCCGCGTGGTCATCTCCGAGGCGGCACTGCCGGCCTGAGGCTCGGTAATACAGATGGCGGGCTTATCGCCGGCCAGGACAAGAGCGGCGGCGCTCTCTTTTTGTGCCGGCGTGCCGTAGTGCATGATGGCGGAAAGCGCCCCCATATTCGCTTCGACCGCAATCCGTCCGGTCACCCCGCACACTTTTGCCATCTCTTCGATGACGAGCACCACGTCGAGATAGTTCAGTCCGGCCCCGCCAAACTCCGGCGGGATGGTCATGCCAAAGAATCCGGCCTCATGTAACGCCCGGACATTTTCCCAGGGGTATTGTTCGCTGCGATCAACCTCCGCGGCGCGCGGTGCGATCACGTCCCGCGCCAATTCGCGCGCCCGCGCCCGTAGCGCAAGCTGCGCCTCAGTCAACGTGTAATGCATTGCCGAAACCCTCCCTACGCGTGCAGGCGGGCGGCTCTTTGCCGCGCGTGTTCCGCACGCGAGTCGTCGCCGCACGCCTGTAACACGGTTGCGTACTTTTGCCAGCTCCCGAGACTGCTCGGTCTCAACAACGCCCGCTGCGCCAGCAGCGCCCGGGCCTGCTCGTAGCGTTCGGCGCGAATGGCGGCCTCGATGAGAATCTGCGTAAAGATATCGCGCTGCGCATGCGAGCCTCCGATCCCAAACCAGCGATCGCGCAGCGGCCACAAGACATCGGCCGCCCGAGTATACTCCTCGTTTTCAAACGCCAGCACGCCTTCACACATCGGCACCACCACATCCGCCATCAGCGAAGCGGAATAATTGTCTGGGGTATGGGCAAACGATTCGAGGGCATTGATATATGCCTGCGCGGTCTCCTGGTCGTCCGTGGATGCCAGCGCCATCAAGCTATGCAGATCGGTAAAAGCCAGGACATGATCATCGACCCGCTTCCGCGCATACTCCGCCAGGGGCTCCCAGCGCTCACCCACATCAACCCCCAGCAATTCCAGGCGCTTGAGCAGCGAAGCGCCGTTTTGCACATCCAGGAAGAATTCCGTGTTCGCGGTCAGGATCCTGTTGTCATAAACGTCCAGCGTAAAATCATAGTCACCCCGCTCAAGCGCGAATAAGGCCAGGTGCCACCAATTATGGCCTTGAAACGGGTTGCGATCAGCCCACTGCTCGACCGGCCGATCGATCAGGGCAATCCCTTCGTCCAGGCGGCCCTGCATCTCCATCACGTGGGCGACCGAGTGGATCGCCCACAGGTCATCCGGGTTCAGGTCAATGGACCGGCGACCAAAGGTTTCGGCTTGCGCATAATCGCCGCATTCTTCAAGCGCGAAGGCCAACATGCCGAGGACGAAGCTGTAGCCGGGGATCGACGCATCCCACAGGTCGAACACGCCGGCGACGGTATTGCGAATGACGTAGCTCCGGCCGGTCCAGAAAGTCGAATGGTGGTGCATTTTGAGCGCCAGCAGGTCGTGAGGATAGTCGGCCAGTATGGCCTCCCAGGCCGCACAGGCCCGTTCGAGATTGCCGGTGGCCAACCCTTCCAGGGCGTCACAGTGCAGACGTTCGCGACGGGCGTCAGCCGCAAGATGTTCGCGGGCGTGTGACGCGCTGGCCAGCATTTTCGGGCGGACCGCGACCGTCTCGAGCATGGACATAATATAGCCTCGGACCACGTGGGCCATTGGAAAATCCGGGGCGAGTTCGAGGACACGCTTGAGATTTTTCGGCGCGGCGAGACGATAATTCCAGAGGTCCGTGAGCACCTTGTCATACTCGGTCAGCGCCTCGGTATTCGTCACCGTGATATCCAGACCGCGAACGTCGGTTGGCATGATATTTCTCCTTCGTGTTGCGGCAGCACCTTGTTGGGTCAAATGAAAAAGGAATTATAAGTTATTTGTGTCGTTTCGGCCACGCACTATACGCTATAGCGTGCCAGGCTATCATCCGTCTGATGTTGCTAACCCAGAGGGGGATGAAAGGATGGGGAGATTGATTTGACACAGGTGAAGCCGAGTGAACAAAGCTCGATACCGCCAAGACTTCTTTGTCTCCAAAGGATATATCACCTGCTTAATGTTTGAATGAAGAGCCTCAGTTCATAAGGGAGGATCGGTATGAATGTACTAGAGGGACCGCGGATAGAATGGCGTCGGATTTTGCACGAAGGCCAGCCCAAATGGGTCAAGCCGGACGGCGACGGGCTGCTGCTGGGCGACGGCCGGGCGATTCATGAGGCCGAAGCCACCTATCTGCCGCCGTGCGAACCGAGCAAGATCCTGTGCATTCATCTGAATTATGAATCGCGCCG
>WTHD01000345.1 GCA_011523265.1 Candidatus Binatota bacterium | reverse complement strand
GCCCACTACCTCGCGCATGCTGGCTATGGCTCAAGATAGCGTGAAACTGCTCTAGGTTGCGGGCAAAGTCCGTTTGGAGGCGTCCCAGACATGGCGAAATCATTCACCCTCGAATATTGGTTGGAAGATGATTGGTACATCGGCCGCCTACAAGAGGTCCCAGGCGTATTCAGCCAAGGCGAAACGCTTGAGGAACTCGAAGACAACATCCGGGATGCGTACGCCATGATGCTTGAGAAGGGCTCTGCGGCTTGATCCGAAAACAGCTTGGATTGCAGTAGAGGAAGCGACACGAGCATGCCGCCAGCCATTCCCCTGACCCGCACCACCCAGCCAAAGTCGAAACCGCGTGACGACCAGCTCGGGTTCGGTGAGATTTTTACCGATCATATGTTCGTCATGGACGGCTCTGCCGACCAGGGCTGGCATGACCCGCGCATCGTGCCGTACGGCCCGCTATCGCTCGACCCCTCGACCGCGGTGTTGCACTATGGCCAGGCGGTCTTCGAAGGCATCAAGGCCTACCGCTCGGTCCAGGACACAATCGTGCTGTTCCGGGCCGACAAAAGCGCCGAGCGGCTCAACCGTTCGGCCCAGCGCCTGTGTATGCCGCAGATTGAGGAAGACGTCTTTGTTTCGGCTCTGAAGAGCCTGATTGCGGTTGACCGCGACTGGGTGCCTCGGGCGGCGGGCACGTCTCTGTACATCCGGCCGACGATGATTGCCGCCGACCCCTACCTGGGGGTTCGTCCGTCCCAGACCTACACCTTCTTTGTCATTCTGTCCCCGGTCGGGGCGTATTACGCCGAGGGCTTCAACCCGGTCAAAATCCTGGTCGAAGACCGCTATGTGCGCTCGGTCAAAGGCGGGATGGGCGAGGCCAAGACCGGCGGCAACTATGCGGCCAGCCTGCTGGCCGGGGAAGAGGCCCACCGCCAGGGCTATTCGCAGGTCTTATGGCTGGACGGACTTGAGCGGCGCTACATCGAAGAGGTCGGCTCGATGAATATCGCCTTCATGATTGACGACCGCCTGGTCACCCCGGCTCTCAACGGCAATATCCTGGCCGGCATCACCCGCGACACCGTACTTCAGCTGGCCACCGACTGGGGCATTCCGGTTGTCGAGCGGTCCATCACGATTGACGAAGTCCTGACCGCAGCGGGCAACGGCCATCTCCAGGAAGTCTTTGGAACGGGGACGGCGGCGGTGATCTCGCCGGTCAGCGAGCTGTTCTACAAGGGACACACCATCACCATCAACGACGGCCGGGTCGGTCGGGTCGCCCAGCGCCTGTTTGACGAGATTTCCGGCATCCAGCGCGGCCTCAAACCCGATCCCCACGGCTGGCTGATGGAGGTTGAGGGATAAATGAAAGAGTTGTCCCAAGGGATTCTGCGGGAGATAACCCGGCGGCTGGTCGCCGAGTTTCAGCCGGAACAGGTCATTCTGTTCGGCTCTCATGCCTGGGGGACGCCTCACCAAGACAGCGATGTGGATCTGCTAGTCATTGTCCCACACAGCGATGAGAAGCCGGTTCAGCGCGCCGTGCGAGGCCATCGCTGTCTGAAGGGGCTACACGTCTCCAAAGATATCCTGGTCAAGACTCGGGCTGAAGTTGAACGTTTCCGCCACGTACACGCTTCGCTCGAATGCCAGATTCTTGAACGCGGAAAAGTGTTGTTTGGCAGTATTTAATGCCTTACTCAACTGCATTTCGCTATCCTGGAGAAGAACTGGAGCCGGACCGGGCCGAATTTGATCGAGCCTTACAGGCAGCAGAAGGCTTCTACACGTTCGTGCTGTCCACACTCCCCCCAGCGGTCCATCCCTGACGCCGGGCATTCACCAGAGGGACTCTGTCGCCACCTGCGGTATCCACCACGTCTGTCGGGGCGACGCATCGCCTCATTGTCCACGTTCTTCTGGTTGGCCAAGGCGTAGTGTTCTGATACGTCTGCGTTGGCTGCCGCATTTCCAGATTGAAGCGAAGGGGAGCATATGAAGGTCGTGTTACAAGCAAAAACCTGTGTGTTTCTAAGCGTTTCCTCAGTCCTGGTGGCGTGGACGCTTGTGGCCGTTCATCCCGTTCTGGCCCAAGTCCGAGCCCCAAGTTGCCCAAGTCCGCGTCAAATTGTAGACTTCAGGGAGAAAATCGAGAATGAAGAAGATGAGCCCGAGGATGGGAGGTATTATAATCCGGCAAACGACAGCTGGGGGAAAATCTTACCGGGCGAGAGCACAGCGCAGGAGCCTGTGCAGGACTTCATGATCAGGGTCCCCCCGCTTGCGTCAGGGGAGCTGACCGTGAGGACAAGGGACAACAAAAATGTTGATGCCACCCTATGCCGGGGGAGTAAGAGAATTGTGACGCATGAGCCCGACCAGCCGGGTCAGCTCATGATTGAGATGGAGCCGGTCTCGACAGGGGATTATTTTCTCGCGGTGAGAGCGAAGACGACAGGGAGCTACATGGTGAACGTCATGTTCGATGGCGTTCTGCCTAGGGATAATAGCACTGATGATACAGGCTCACTGACGCAGAACAACCAGCGAGATGACTACCCTATCACCATCAACGACTCAGGACTCCTGACCGTCGCTACGAGGGGCAGAAGGGACACCAAAGGGATGCTCTATAAGGGTGAGGAGGAGATTGCGGAGGACGATGACAGTGGCGGCGGCGGAAATTTTCGGATTGTGACGCCGGTCATGGAAGGTCAAGACTATGTGGTGTATGTGGAGGGGCAGACCGGAACTGAGAGGGGAGATTATACCGTCGTCGTAGACTTCAAAAACGCGACCTCACCAGTGGAGGGCGAGGATGGATGCTCTCCCTTCCCCATTATATGCACTAAGGAAATCGAGGAAAGGGGCGATGCCGATTACTTCTTCATCACGCCTGATAACAATGCGTTCATGACTGTGGAGACGCACAAGTCTCCGAATACGGCACCACGCGAGACAAACACCAGAGGGACACTCTTTGGGCCGAACAAACAGCTTGCAGCAGACTCTGATACTGGGGACGGAACCAATTTCCGGCTGACAGTGCCGGTCTTGATGGCTGAGCATTATGTGGTGAAGGTAGAGGCAGAAGGGGAGAGTCTCACAACACCGGCAGAGTACAGGCTGGAGGTGTCCTACCAAGACGTTATGGGGGAGGTGGTGGAGGTGCCTTCTCAGTCCCAACAAGACATAGAGATGACACTGACTGCTCCGACGGGGAATGAGCCTGTCCAGGTGGATCGCTACGTGCTTGATGTCCTGGAGGCAGGGACCCTCCAGGTGTCGACAACAGGGACGACAGATACGTTTGGCACCCTCATCGGGCCGGATGGCCGGCAGCTTGCGGAGGACGATGACAGTGGCGCGAACGAGAATTTTCAGATAACCCGGCGTGTCACCACAGGGCTGCACGGGGTGACAGTACAGGGGGCGCAACGAGCAGAGGCCGGGCAATATCAACTGGTCGTCAACTTTATCGAGAACAGCGGCGTCACTCCCCCTCCCCCCGATCCCACTCCCGATCCGACTCCTGCCGCAGACGACCATGACAATACGCCAGCACAAGCGACTCGTGTGAGCTCCTCTTCTTCAACCCAAGGCGAACTGGAGATCGAGACGGATGCGGATTACTTCCAGATTGTCGTCACTCTCCCCGGCACCCTGACTGTGGAGACGACAGGGGCGACCGACACACAGGGGCGGCTTGTGAGAGACGGCGTTCCTGTCGCGGATGACGATGACAGCAAAGATGGCAAGAATTTTCAGATCGTCCACAATGTCTCGCCGGGCACGTACTATGTGCGCGTGACAGGGTATAGCGGGGCGCGTGGAGCCTACACGCTGGCCGTGCGTCTCAACACTCTGGCGGCCGCTCTGGACAACCCTCCCCATGGCGCTTCCAGAAGCGGTATCGGTGTCATCTCGGGCTGGGTGTGCGAGGCTGATACGGTCGAGATTGAACTGATTCGGGGCGACTCCACCTATCGTGTCCCCGTCGCGTATGGCACGGGGCGAGACGATACCCGCTTGCGTTGTGGTGACGACGGCAAGAACGGGTTTGGGCTGACGTGGAACTGGAATCTGCTGGCTGAGGGGAGGTGGACGGTCCGCGCCCTGGCGGACGGGACTGAATTCGACAGCGCCAGTGTGGATGTTGTCCATCTGACCGATCAGGAGTTCGCTGAGGGCTTGGCCGGTGAGTGTCGTGTGCCGAACTTCCCCAGCGCCGGACAGACGACGCTGCTGGAGTGGGAAGAAAGCTCCCAGAATTTCCAGATTGTGGGGAAGGAGTAGACCGGTGTCGGGAGAGGTCCCGCTGCCTCTCTTCCCCTGCGGAGGGGGTTCCATCCCCTTTTCAACGTGTGATGCCTATTGGGCTGTGTCCTCTGTCGGCCTGCTGGTGGGGGCACTCGACATAATCTGCATCGCACGTTCCTAAGCAGGGACGGCCTTCTGGCAGTCGAAACAATAGGCCTTCCCGCTGAAACGTCTTTTGCGTTGAAAGCAAAATAGCGCGACCTTTTTCGATATGCTCTTTTGACATGTGGCGCAGAAGTACCGACGGGCTTCTTGGTTCTGCGGAGGCTGTGTCGTGCGTGCTGTTGTGACTGAAGTTCCCTCAGGACTGGTCCTCTTGGCCGATAGTGTCTCAGCCCGAATGGCGAATTTTTTCCGATAGTCAATCCTGGCAGGCTGATGCCGCAATGCCAGGGAATGCCCAATGTTTCGCAGCGTGTCTTGCCCGATAAGCCGGCCGAAAGCGAAGAAGGACTCAAGAGACACGGACCCCATGTGCTGCTCAATCTTGTCTTGCAGCATATCGGACTTGATCACCATACTGGTATCGAAGGTATGGAGAGGTGGCCGGACAATCCTGGATTGAGGCGAGACCAGGATGAAACTCTTCAATACGGGCTTCATGGTGATCCCCAGCCGTTTCGGCATGAACGCCTGGTTCTTCAAATAGCGCTCCAGAAAGAGGATATGGCGTTTGTTTTGCTCAATTGGCGAGGGGATGGCTTGGGCGCGTCCGTTAAAGAAAAATGAAAATTCGCCTGACTCGGAGATTGTGAGACCTTGGCGATAATGCTTTGATTCGAGAACGAAAATTTCCAAATGGCGATTGATGAGCAGGTGGTCGATTTGGGCAACCTGCCCGCGGTCTTCCAGCCGTAGGTCGTGCAGCACTGCCCAATCTTCCGAGTCTCCCCAGTGAAAATCAATGTAATAGGCGGACTCCTTTTCACCTCTTTCGCCCGAACGCAATAATTTCACCTCTTTTTCGACTGACGTGCGTTGCTTCTCGGAAAGGTCGAGGGCCAGCAGTGCTTCCAACTCGCCGATCTGAGGCCGCAGCGAATCTCTTTCCTTCATGAGCATTCTGGTTCGTTCTCCGTACGTTCTTTGAAGCAATTGAAGAGAGCGTCGCACGACGGCTCGCACGTTTCAGGCTTGTACCCGAGATGGGCATCCGTTTCAACCAAGCCAGGCGGCGTGTCGGCGTACGCTTCGCTCAGCCGCCCTGCACTGGTGGTGGTCAGTGGTGAGATGAGAGGGCGATGACAGGGCAATGAAAACGGCAGTACACGGGATGTAACACCGCTTTAGCCTCTGGCGGTTCCGTAGAGTCCCCCGTCATTCCCGTGCAGGTATGTCACCCGTGTAAAAACGTGAGGGCAAAACCGCCGTCCAGCCGCTGGACAAGGGAATAGGCATCACACGTCTCCCAGCGGGAGAGGGGCTTTTTTACCCTCGCCCTTTGGGAGAGGGTGGCCCATAGGGCCGGGTGAGGGCGCGGACAAGCAGCCCATGAAAGGCAATCGACACAATAGGCATCACACGTTTTCAAAGGGG
>WTHD01000535.1 GCA_011523265.1 Candidatus Binatota bacterium | reverse complement strand
GAGCAGCTCAAACAGGATAAGATGATACAGGAACCAGCGCCGCTGCCGTGGCGGAAGGATGAGATCCGGGCACTCTCCCGTATGTTTGGTCTGCCTGAGTGAGTGCGGCATCCAGGACGGCAGGACCGGGTAGCCGTCTTGGAACTCCCAAGAAGAGAGGTATCGTACGAAAATTCCACGTCTTGCTCTCCCCGCCCATATTCGCCAGCAGCTCAACCGTATCCAACCGTTTTCCATCATGGTACAGGCCTGCGCCGTAGGTATTATCACCGGCTATGGCGCCATTCTGTACGATGAGCTGATTCATCTGGTCCAGGGAGTTGCGCTGAGTTCGGACGACCATCCGCTTCACGTGCTTCCCGAGTTGCCCTGGTATCGCATTCTTCTTGTCCCCACACTCGGCGGACTGGCGGTCGGACTGGTCGCTTTTTTTCGTTCGCGAGACGCGCAAGGACACGGCGTCCCGGAAGTTATTGAGTCGGTCGCCCTGGGGAACGGGAAGTTTCGCTGGCAGACCGCCCTTGCCAAATCCGTTTCTTCTGCCCTCACTATTGGTTCTGGAGGCTCAGTCGGCCGCGAAGGTCCCATCGTCCATATTGGTGCCTCGCTGGGCTCTGTTCTCGGCCAGTTGCTCAAAGTGCCCCCCAATCGACTGCCGACCTTGGCGGGCTGTGGTGTAGCAGGTGGCATTGCGGCGGCCTTTAATGCGCCGATTGCCGGTGCCTTTTTTGCGCTTGAGGTCGTGATCGGCAATTTCGCCATGCCGGCCTTTGGTCCCGTGGTGTTGTCCTCCGTCCTGGCTACGGTTGTGAGCCGGTCCTATTTTGGCGATCATCCCGCGTTTGTGGTCCCCGCCTATGCGCTGCTGAGCACCTGGGAACTGCCCTTCTATCTCGGACTCGGCATTGTCTGTGGCCTTGGCGGTCTGGCCTTTATGTTCATTCTGGATCGGCTGGAAAAAGGAGTCGAACAGATCACCCTGCCCGCTATGATCAAGCCAGCGCTGGGCGGATTCCTGGTCGGCTGCCTGATTCTTATTGCTCCGCACGTATACGGTACGGGCCACGGCACCATGGATATCATTCTACGCGGCGGCCTGGACTGGCCATATCTACTGCTGCTCTTCCCCATCAAAATAGGGGCCACCAGCCTGACTCTGGCGTCGGGCGGCTCGGGCGGACTTTTTTTTCCGGCTCTCTATCTCGGGGCCGTATTGGGCAGTCTGTGTGGCATGATCGTCGGCGTGGCCTTTCCCGCGATTACCGGTCCGAGCGGCGGTTACGCGCTGGTCGGCATGGCTGCCTTCTTGGCCAGCGTGGTCCACTGTCCGATCACCGCCTTCCTGCTGCTCTTCGAGATTACCGCCGACTATCACATTATCCTGCCACTGATGGTCAGTTGTACGGTGAGCACGGTGGTGGCCAAACTCTTTCGGGAAGAGTCGATTTACACCTTACAGCTCTTACGGCGCGGTATTGATATCAGGCGGCGCGAACAAACCCTGATGCAGGGTTTTACCGTAGGACAGGTCATGCGCCCGGAACCGCCAACCTTCCGAGAAGGAGTTCCCTTCCCCGAGGTCATGGACCATTTCCTGGCCAGCACGCTGCCGTTGAGCTTTGTGGTTGATCCAAACCAGCGCCTCCTCGGGATCATCTCCATTCACGACGTGAAGGCAACCCTTCAGGATGACACTCTGGCGCCGCTCGTCGTGGCGGCTGACCTGGCCCGACCGCCAGACGCGGTCACGACCGCCCAGGAAACGCTGGCACGCTGTCTCGAAAAGTTCAGCCTGAGCGAACAAGAGTATTTACCCGTTCTTTCGGCTGATCAGAAATTAGAAGGGATTGTCTCGCGGTCCGATGTGCTGGATCTCTATAATCGAGAAATCCTACGCAATGAATACCTCGGCGTCAGTCTCCGTTCCGAGGCACTCACAGAGATGGCCCACCAACAGGTGCATTTGCCACATGAATATATCGTCGAAATCGTTCATGTCCCTCCGCCACTCATTGGGAAAACCCTGGGCGAGTCTCAGTTGCGCCGTCGGTTTAATGTGACGGCTATCGCAGTCCGCCGCGGGGGCTTCCATAGTCCGGACGAACTCCCCGACCCCGACACCCCATTACGCCAGGAGGATTCTCTTGTCCTTGTTGGCCGTGCCGAACACCTGCGTCGATTAACCGATACCACAGAGGAGATGACGCAGGCACGAGGATCATAGGCTGGCCCTGAGGGCACATCATGGGTACAAACGACACACCCCAGACCCGTTTCAGATATCGGAACCATGCTGAGCGCTTGGTATAAATACCTGACAGACCTGTTCCAAACCGGTCGAGAGGGGCTCACGATTGCCCTGGCCTGCGGCGTCGGCCTGCTGGTCGGCGTTGCAGCCATTGCCTTTCACGAACTGCTCCATCTGGTCCAACGGACTGCTCTTGGCGGCGATTCACCCCTCTCGGTCCTCCCGACCCTGCCGTGGTATTGGAAAGTCGTGCTGCCTGCCCTTGGTGGAGCACTGGTTGCTCCGATCGTCTATAAGTGGGCGGTTGAGGCCAAAGGTCATGGCGTCCCTGAGGTGATGGAAGCCGTGGCGCTGCATGGTGGGATGATGCGGGCACGAGTGGCTTTTGCCAAAGCGCTTGCCTCCGCGGTGACCATTGGTACGGGCGGCTCGACCGGCCGAGAAGGTCCGGTTATCCAAATCGGGTCGGCCTTAGGCTCGACGTGTGGACAAATCCTCCGTCTCAGCCCTGAACGCATCCGGACCCTTGTCGGCTGTGGGGCGGCGGGCGGTATTGCCGCCACCTTTAATGCGCCAATTGCCGGAGCGTTTTTCGCGCTCGAGGTCATTCTGGGGAATTTTTCCATTCCGACCTTCGCACCGATCGTGCTCTCCTCGGTGCTAGCCACCGCCGTCTCCCGGGCCTATCTCGGAGATGCACCCGCCTTTGTCGTCCCGGAATATACCCTGGTTCACTATGGGGAAGTCCCGCTGTACGCCGTCCTCGGTATGCTGATGGGCTTGGTTGCCGTGGTGTTTATCTGGGCGCTGTATAAAAGTGAAGACCTATTTGAACACAGCCCGCTTCCGCCTTTCTTCCGAACAACCGTGGGTGGCCTGTGTGTGGGCGTGCTCCTGCTTGTCGCGCCGGAGGTATACGGGACGGGCTTTGAAGCCATGTATCGCCTGCTGCATGAGACCACTGCATGGCAGATGCTGATCTTCCTCTTTTTGCTCAAGCTCCTTGCGACCTGCATAACGTTGGGGTCTGGCGCTTCAGGGGGGATTTTCTCGCCGTCGCTCTTTCTTGGTATGGTTGCCGGGGGACTCTTCGGGCAACTCGTCCACTTCGCCTTTCCCGGTATTACCGCCACGCCTGAAGCCTATGCCATGATTGGCATGGGTGCGGTTGTTGCTGGAACAACCCACGCACCGGTGACCGCCATTCTGATGCTGTTTGAGTTAACCGAAGGGTACCAAATTATTCTTCCGGTTATGATTGCATGTACCCTGAGCACGGTGACGGCACGGTATCTTCACTCCCACTCGATTTACACGCTCAAACTCGCCCGCCGGGGCGTTTCACTCTCGCTGGGCCGGGAAGAGACCGTGATGCGTTCTTTTCACGTCGCAGATGTCATGCATACTCCGGCCCCGATGCTGCCGGACGATACGGCATTTCAACAGGTCGTGAGCCGCGTCCTCGGCTCACCCGATCCATACTACTATACCGTCAGCCCCGGCGACCAACTCACCGGTGTGATCTCGTTGCACGACATAAAAACCTTCCTCAACGAAGGGGGACTTGACGGCCTCGTCGTTGCGCGTGACATGGCACGTCCGGTCCACACCGTAGCCCATATGCACGAGCCTCTGACAGAGTGTCTCCGTAAATTCCGCGAGACCCAGCTCGATTGTTTACCGGTCACAGCGGACGCGACCAGTACCCAGGTGATTGGCGTTGTCACCCAGACCGACCTGCTTGAGCTCTATGACCGAGAAGTCCTACGCAAAGAATTTCTCGGGACGCTGCCGGACCCGACTGCGCAGGACGAAGGAACGCTGGCGATGCCATCCCAATATACGATCCTGGCCCTGCCGGTTCCGGCTCCTTTTCGGGAGAAAACCCTGCAGGAACTGGACCTGCGGGTCCGCTATGGCATAACGGTGCTGGCTATCCGCAACACGACTGCGTCGGGCTATGAAGACCGTCTCCCCCAGCCGGACCAACCGCTCCAGGAAGACGAAACGCTCATCCTGGCCGGTCCGAGAGAGGACATGGCTCGGCTCCAGCAGGAAGCGCGGTCAGTTCCACTCTCCCGGGAGTAGCCCGAGATTTCCTGGTATTCATTCTTCATGGGATGGGGACAACCCTGACCACGATCAGGGGACGCCGGCCAGCGGCAGCGTCGCGGCAAGCTGCTTCGCAAATATACCCGGATCAGCCGTAGGCAAGGAGCAGACGTGCTGTTCACACACGTAGGCCGTCACTTTGCCTTTGATTGCCCGCTTCGCCTCAAGCCACGGAACGACCTGCTGGTGGGTGGCGAGTTCATCTCCCTGCGTCACAATAGTAAGGACACGATTCGGCAGGAAGTGCCGGCGCAGTTGCTCTAAGAAAGGCTCGACAGTATCGTCTGTCGACGCTTTGACAATCGCGATTTCTTTCGGGCGATCCAGCAAAAAGTCGAGTGCGCTGAGCAGACGCGGCATACTGGCCGGGCGCTGCTTCAACTCCGAAGCAAATGCCTGGAGACAGCGCTGCGCGCGCTGGCGATAGCTGGTATTCATGGTCCATTCCGCCAGCCGCAGGAGGTTATGGGCCGCCACCGCATTGCCAGACGGTTCAGCGCCATCGTACGCCGGCTTTTCACGAGCAAGGAGTTGCTCGGCGTCGTTTGCGGTCAGGAAGTAGCCTCCATTTTTGTTGTCCCAGAAGTGGGAGTCCTGTATCGCTTGCAGCGCAATAGCTTCCTGCAGCCAGCGCAGTTCAAAAGTCACCTCGTAGAGATCGAGTAGGCCGGCAATAAGACAAGCATAATCATTGAGATAGGCAGCCCCGCCAACCAGCGTCCCCAGCGCGCTACGTCGCAGCCGCCCGTCTTGTTTCAGCTGCGTCAGAAGAAATGTCGCAACGTGCCTTGCCCGCGTGGCATAGGCGGGAACATTCAGGATGTGTGCCCCTTTGGCAAACGCCGAAATGGCGAGGCCGTTCCACGCTACAAGGACCTTGGTGTCTGTATGGAGCGCCTGACGCTGCTGCCGCGCCCGGTAGAGAGTCGCCCGGACATCTTGGCGTTCACGCCGCGCCTGGTCCGGGGTGAGCCCTAGCTCTTTTGCCACCTCATCAAGCGGGCGCGCAATATGAAGAATATTCGCGCCCTCGAAATTCCCCTGGAGCGTCACGCCATAATGGGATTGAACCAGCCGGAGCTGTTCTTGACTCAAGAGTTGGTCGAGTTCGGACAACGTCCAGGTAAAGAATTTTCCCTCTTCGTCCCCGCTATCGGCATCCGTAGCCGAGTAAAACCCGCCGTCCGGTGCGCTCATCTCACGGTCGAGATACTCCAGGACTTCCTGGGCGATACGGGCGAAGTCTTCCCGTCCGGTGATTTGATACCCTTCAAGATAGGCGACCGCGAGCAGCGCGTTGTCGTACAGCATTTTCTCAAAATGCGGCACGCGCCATTTTTGATCCGTAGCATAGCGGTGAAATCCGCCGCCGACCTGGTCGTATATCCCACCGGCCGCCATAGCCTCCAGGGTCTGCACCGCCATGTTTTGGACCTTGGGATCATTGGTCCGTCGGCTATAGCGGAGGAGGAATTCTAAAGTGACGCTTCGCGGGAATTTCGGCGCCTTGCCAAAGCCCCCGTACTGCGTATCAAAACGTGCTGTGAACTGTTCGGCTGCCTGTATCAAAGCG